>NZ_JBFUAZ010000024.1:0-17863 GCF_056406035.1 Polaromonas sp. P1_E1_2
CGGCACAAGAGAGCACAAACCCATGCCGATGCCGAGCGCCCACATCCACGAGGCAATCTCGGCAGGCGTGGCGTTGAAGGCAAGGGCTGCCTGAAAGACGATGGCAACCGAGCTGGTGAAGCCGACCAGGACTGCGACGAAGCCCGCGGTGAAGGCGGCGAGGTTGAGGTCTTTGAAAAATTGCATGGGGGGATTCTGGCAGGGTTGGCACGCAGGGCATGAGGTCGCAAGAGGAAGAGCTGCCTTCCAGATGGACTCCACCCGATTGCTATGAATTCAATAGCGACTAGCGCCCAGCCCAATTGCCCTGCGGCCAAAGTTCCTGCAAGCCCGACAGCTTGCGCATTTGCCGGTCATGCCACCGGCCCAGCAGCGTGATCGCCACCGCAGCTCCGATCAAGGCCATGAACATGTCCGACTGCGTGTCCCAGGGATCCCCCTGGGTTCCCAGAAATTCATCCGCGCCCTGACCCAGCGCCAAGGCGGCCCACCACTCCACCAGTTCATACACCGCGCTGATGGCCATGGCCACGCACACTGACAGAAACCCTGCCATGCGGCGGCTGCCCAGGTAGCCGCGCTGCAGCAATACCTCGCGTGCCACCATCGCAGGCACCAGCCCCTGCATGAAGTGGCCGATCTTGTCGTAAGGGTTGCGGCCCAGGTGAAACAAGTCCTGCAGCCAGAAACCCGGCGGCACCCTGGCATAGGTGTAGGCGCCACCCATGATCAGCACCAGCATGTGCAGCGCAATCAGCACGTACAGCAAGGTCGTCAGCGGGTAGCGCCGGCCCGTGGCCAGCAGTACCGGTGCGGCGATGACGGCGGGCGCCACCTCGAGCATCCAGGTGCCCCGGTCATACGGCGCCATCCCCGACCACACCAGCGCGGCCAGTACCAGCAGGCCGAGAGCGATCAGCAACGGCCTGCGGTCAGTCATGCGTCGCCATACACAGGCTCGCAGCGCACATCGGTTTTCACCGAGTTCGCGATGAAGCAGGCGTCGTGGGCCTCGTGGTGCAGCTTGTCGATCTCGGCGCGTGTCGGCATGCGTTCACCGGCAAACGCCACGTCAGGCCGCAAGGTGACGGTGGTCATGGCGACTTTTCCTTCCGCGTTCTTTTCCATCACACCACTGGCCGCATCAAAGTAGCGTGTCACGGAAAACTTGCGTTTGGCCGCGATCGACAAAAACCACAGCATGTGGCAGCTCGACAGCGAGGCGACGAATGCCTCTTCCGGGTCCATGGCTGACGCGTCCGACATCGGCAGGGGCACTACATGCGGTGAAGAAGAGCCCGGCACTTCGAGGCCTCCGTCGAAGCGGATCAGGTGCCTGCGGCTGTAGCGGTTTCCCGGGAAATCGCCGCCATTGATTTCCCACAAAACCTCTGCCGTGTAAGTCGACATGGCCGCCCCTTGAAGTCAGCGAAAGAAGTTGTGCAGCGCGGTGGCCGTCGCCACGGGCTGTTCCTCGGGGATGAAATGGCCCGCCGCCATGGCATGGCCCGAGACCTCGCCGCTGCATTGCGCCTCCCACAGCGCCAGCGGATCGAACATCCGGTGCACCACACCGCGTTCGCCCCACAGGAGCAGCAAATCGCAGACCACCTTCAGGTGCTGCGCGCGGCTTTCGCGGTCGTGGTCCAGGTCAATCCCGGCGCTTGCCCGGTAGTCTTCGCAGGCCGCATGCAGCGCTTCGGCGTTGCAAAAGCAGCGTTCATATTCGGCCAGGGCCTGAGGTTCGATGTAATTGAGCCCCGCGCTGCCCCAGCCGCCTAGCTTGGCGTGCAGGTAGGCTTTGGCGGTTTCGGGATGGTTGGCGCCCATCATGATTTCGGGCAGCGGCGCCGGCTGCAACATATGGAACCAGTGGTAGTAGGCACGCGCAAACGCCATGTAGGGCTCCGTCATGCTGCGGCCTTCATACATGTCCAGTGTGGGGGCGATGTCGATGATGCAGAGTTTTTGCACGCGTGCCGCATAGTCCAGCGCCAGCCGGTGCGCCACACGCCCGCCGCGGTCGTGGCCGCTGAGGTAAAAGCGGTCCACACCYAGGGCATCCATCACCCCGACCATGTCGTGCGCCATGTTGCGTTTGCTGTAGTTGCTGTGGTCGGGCAGGCCTGCGGTTTTGGAAGAGTCTCCGTAACCCCGCAAATCGGGCATGACCAGGAAGTAGTGTTTTGCCAGGCGTTGCGCCACGCGGTGCCACATCACATGCGACTGCGGGAAACCATGCAGCAGCAACAGGGCCGGGCGCAGCGGATCGCCCGGCACGACCCGGGAAAACCGCGCGCTGATGGACGCGCCGTTGACCTCAAAGCTGCGTGATTCAAAACCGTCAAACCAGGACATGAAAACTCCCGTTTGGATCAACTCTTGCGTTGGGCCAAGTATTTTTGCAGATTTGCTGCCGCCTGCGCGCGCACCTTGTTGCGCAGGAAGGGCGTCCAGCCCAGCAGCAGGCCGGGCGCGCCCAGCGCCTGCCGCGACCAGGTCCAGAAATCAAAGTGATCACGGTGCCGCGTGATCAGGCCCTGTTCATTGAATTCAAACGCGCCGTCAATGCTGTTGTGCACCATGCGCCCAGTGGCGCTGAAGCGGTAGTAGGCATCCCAGTGTGATTTTCCCGTGCTCGCGCCGGCTTCCAGCCCGCTGTAGGTGAGTTTCCAGACATCCATGCCCTTGGCTTTTGTGGCGTCGCACAGCATGTGCCACATGCCGGTGACCTCGCGGTGCCCCCGCAGTGAAAACGCCGCGTCGTCGAAAGCGGCGTCCGGGGCGTAGCAGGTCGCCATGGTGTCGGAATCCAGCCGTGTAAAAGCGCTGTAAAACTTCTCGAGGGTGGCCTGGTTGGGGTGCATGGTGTCTCCTGGGTGGTTGTTTTCGGGTGGCCTCGTGGCTTCGCGACTCTATAGCGCTTTGGTAGGGKCCGGCGTCGCTCACGCGTCAGCCGGCTTCGCGCAGCAATTGCAGCAGCCGCTGCAGCGCATGCTGCACCGTGGCGCTGCGCACCGCGGCACGGTCGCCGTCAAAGCGCCGGACTTCAGACACCAGCCGGCCGGGCAGCGCAAAACCAAACCATACCGTACCGACAGGCTTGGCGGCACTGCCGCCTGTCGGGCCGGCCACTCCAGTGACGGCCACYGACACTTGCGCACGGGAGTGGCCCAGGGCGCCGGAAGCCATCGCACGGGCCACTTCCTCGCTGACAGCGCCGTGCACGGTAATCAGCGCAGCGTCGACACCCAGCAGTTCGTTTTTCGCTTCGTTGGAATAGGTGACAAAGCCGCGCTCGAACCAGGCGCTGGAGCCCGCCAGGTCGGTGCACACCGCCGAAATCATGCCGCCGGTGCAGCTTTCGGCCGTGGCGAGCATCCAGCCCTTTTTGAGCAATAAATCGGCCACCAAGGCAATAGAGACGGGCGCAAGCAGCTCCTCTTTTGATAGCAATGTGCTGCTCACCAGAATCTCCAGAAGGCGATCACCAGCAGGGCGCAGAACGCCGCCACGAAGTCGTCAAACAAAATCCCGAAGCCGCCGCGCCAGCTAAAGCCCTTGAAAGCCTGATCAGCCCATGCCACCGGGCCGGGCTTCACGGCGTCAAAAAAGCGAAACAGCAAAAACGCGGCGAGCTGCGCTTCGAAGCCCGCCGGCATGACCAGCCACAACACCAGCCAGAAGGCCACCACTTCGTCCCAGACGATGTTGCCGGGGTCGAGCACGTTCATGGCCTTCGCGGTGACGGTGCAGGCCCACCAGCCAATCAGGGTAGAGGCGGCAATCAGCCAACCCATGTCGGCCGGCGACAGCCACTGCTGCAGCACCAGAAAAGCCAGCCAGGCCCAGAGTGTGCCGGCCGTGCCGGGCGCCACCGGGCTCAGGCCCGAGCCGAAACCGAGGGCGATGAAATGCGCAGGATGCGACAGCAGGAACCGGACATTGGGCCGGAACCGCGCCGGGCTGGGGGCTTCTGGTGGGGGGGTGAATTCGGATGTCATGGTCATGAAGCTGGGGCCGCGCTGGTTTTTTCCAGCCACTCGGCCCAATGGTCGATGCAGGCCTTGATTTTGGGCAGGCGGTGGCGGTTGGTGAGTGTGACGGCGTAAATCGGGCTGGGCTGGTCGTCGACAAAGTCCGCAAGCACGGGGGCGAGCAAGCCCTGGCGCACCAGGGGTTCGGCGACCAGCGTGGCGCAGCGTGAAATGCCCAAGCCCTGCAGCGTGAGCGTGGCGGTCATGCCGGTATTGTCGGAGCGCCAGGATGCCTTGGGCACGATCACGCTGGGTTTCCCGTCAATCACGAAGGGCCAGTGGTTGAGCATGGGCACGCCGCTGTTGGTGATCAGCCGGTGGTTGTGCAGCTCATCGGGGTGCCGGGGTGTTCCGTAGGCCTGAAGGTAGCCCGGCGCAGCATACAGGCGCCGGCCCAGCGCACCGATTTGCCGTGCAACGACTGTGTCGGTTACCGGGGTGCCTGTGCGAATCGCGATGTCGATGCCGTCGCGCGCCATGTCCACCAGCCGGTCTTCCACCTGGAGGTCCACGCACAGCTGCGGGTGGCGCCGGTGCAGGCTGTCAAAACTGGGCGCCAGCAGGTACTGGGCGACCACCGTGCTGGCCGCCACACGCACCCAGCCGGTGGCTTGCCGCGACTGGCTGGCAAATTCGCCTTCCAGTTCGTCGAGCGTTCCCACGATGCGGCGGCAGTACTGCAGAAAGGTTTCGCCCTCTGCGGTGGGCGCCAAACCGTGCGTGGAGCGATGGATCAGGCGCGTACCGCAGGCTTTTTCGATGCGGCTCAGGCTGCGCGAAACCTGGCTGACCGGTACGTCGCGTTCGCGGGCAACGGCCGAGAGGGTGCCCAGCTCGGCCACGCGGGCAAAGAGGAGCATGTCGTCGAAGCCAAGGTTGCGCATGGGTCAATGGTAACCAGTACAGGGCCTGCGGGTGGCTTTGCAGCCAGCGCAAGACCCATTTGCGGACCATGCCGTTTCCGGCGGGCCGTGCTTTTCCTACAGTGCTTTCACCCCCCGCAAACCCCGGGGACAGAAAAGGAAAACATCATGAACCGCACCCTTTCGCTTGACGAGCACAACCGCCTGATCGATCTGGCCGGGCAGCGTGCGAGGCAACTACGCCGCGAGGCCGTGGAGAATTTCGGCAACGGGGCCGCGCCGGCCGCCCTGCGGGCAGCAACCCGGTTTGTACAGAGTCTGGCGCGCCACGCCCGGCTGCGCAAACAGACGGGGACCTGAACCACGCCGGTGCCGGCGCGCAAACGCGCTGTCTTTCCTTGTCTATTTCCCGACAAAGTGATCAAACGAGGAGAAGCGCTGCGAAACAGCTTTTCCTTGTGCATCAATCAGTCGAAGGCCTGGCTGGGAGTCGATTTTCCCGATGCGGGTGACGGGCGTTGCGGCAAGCCGTGAAGCTGCCCGTACGGCCTCACGCGCGGAGGGCGGCGCGGTGAAGGCGAGCTCATAATCATCCCCGCCTGCCAGTACGCATTCCAGCTGCTTTTCATGGGGAATTGTGCCTTCGGCCCAATCAGGACAAGCGCGGACAGCTATTAAATTGATAGTAAGTGAGGTGTCGATGGTAGCGCCGGCGCCGGATGCCTTGAGGATGTGTTGCAAGTCACCCAGCAGGCCGTCGCTCACGTCGATGGCTCCAGAGGCAACACCCCGCAGGGCCAGGCCGAGGGCGACGCGCGGCGTGGGTTGTTCGAGCCGCTGGCGGGTCTGTGCAAGGACGCCTGGAGGCAGGGCCAGGGCGCCGCGCAGCGCCTCCAGGGCAAGCCGGGCGTCACCCAGCGTGCCGCTGACATAGATGTCGTCGCCGGGCTTTGCGCCGGAGCGCAGCAATGCCTGGCTCTTGCCGCCGACCACAGGCACTTCGCCGAACACCGTGATGCAGATGTTGAGCGGCCCCTGGGTGGTGTCGCCGCCCACCAGTTCGCAGCCGTGCGCATCGGCCAGCGACAGCAGGCCTTGCGAAAACGCGGCCAGCCAGGCGTCGTCGATAAGGGGCAAGGCCAGGGCCAGTGTGAATGCCAGGGGCTGGGCGCCGCAGGCGGCGAGGTCGCTGAGGTTGACGGCCAGCGCCTTGTGGCCCAAGGTAAAAGGATCTACATCTGCAAAGAAATGCCGGCCCTCGACCAGCATGTCGCTGGAGATGGCCAGTTGTGTGCCGGGCGCGGGCTGCAGCAATGCACAGTCGTCACCGACACCCAGGACGGCCCGGCCGGCGGGACGCGTGAAATAGCGTGCGATCAGGTCAAATTCACCCATATGCCGAGCATACAAGGGTATCCGGCAAAGCCGGATCAGGGATGTTGTTGGTGCGTGACGCCACCGCGGAAACGGTCGGCCGCCTGGCGTATGACTTCGGCCAGCAGGTGTTCCTCGCCCTGCTTTTCGCGCAGCCAGCGGGCGTCATTGTCGGCACGCTCCACGCTGTTGCGCAGCAGGTGCAGCGACGCACCGGCACCCATGCCGGTGGCATGGCGTTCAATCTGTGCCATGGTCAGCAGGATGTGCTCGCGCAGCGGCATGTGCCCGCCCGTGGCCGGGTCGACATAGACTGCGTCCAGCCCGAAGCGGCAGGCCTGGAAGCGGTTGTAGGTGTAGACCAGGTAGTCGTCCTCGACCGGCATGAAGGGCTGTTCGTGCATGAACCAGGAGGCCAGTGACTGCACAAAGCCGGCCAGCGCGGTGGCACGCTCCACGGTCAGCGGGGTGTCGAACACGCGGATCTCGATGGTGCCGAACTCCGGCTTGGGCCGGATGTCCCAGTAAAAGTCCTTCATGCTCTTGACCACGCCGGTGCGCGTCATCTTGTCGAAGTACACGGTGAAGTCGTCCCACGTCAGGGCAAACGGTGCACGGCCCGATAGCGGGAAGGCAAACACGGAGTTGAGGCGCGCCGAATCAAACGCTGTGTCTTGCCCCTGCACGTAAGGCGAAGATGCCGACAGGGCAATGAAGTGCGGGATATAGCGCGACATGCGGTGCAGCGTCAGCAGGGCACTGTCGGCGTCGGGGCAGCCCACGTGCACGTGCTGGCCGAAGATCGTGAACTGCTTGGAAAGGTAGCCGTACAGCTCCGACAGTTCGCGAAAGCGCGGTTTGTCGTAAATGCGGCGCTCGTGCCATTGCTGAAACGGATGCGTGCCGCCGCCCACCACCGCAATGTTGAGCTTGTCGGCGCTCTTGACGAGCGCGTCGCGAATCTGCGAAAGCTGGCCCAGCACCTCCGAGGCGTTATGGCACACGCCGGTCGAGATCTCGATCATGCTGGACGTCATCTCCGGCACCACGGCGCCGGGTAGCGGAATTTTGGCCATCAGGCGCAGCATGTCTTCGGCATACGGCGCGAGGTCATAGTCGTGGGTATTGACGAGCTGCAGTTCAAGCTCGACACCCAGCGAGAGGGCTGCGGACTTCTGGAAAGGTTCAAGACTCATGAACAGGTCCTGTTGAAGGGCTGCGTGTGAGCGGCGCCCAGGGTTTGGAGCTTTCGCCCGAGCGGTAGATGGCCACGGTGGYGAGCACGGCACCCAGCACTTCCATCAGCAAGATTGCAGGCAGGGCCACGCTGGCAATCTGACGCCCCGTGGCGCCCGAGGCCGCCGCAAACTGTGAAACCAGCAGCAGCGCCACCGATGACATCGGCGACATCGCGCAGCCGACCCAGAGGGCCTGCTTCCAGCTGGCGCCGCTGCCCACGTTACCGATGGCGACACCGGTAATCTTGGCAACCATGCGGGCCACGACCATGCCGATGACGAGCCCGGCAACAGGCCCGCTCCAGTCTGCTTGCGCGGCGACCACGGAGACCAGCACAAACATCAACATGGTCAGCATCGACGAGGCCGTGCCCATCTGCCGCGGCCATGACCAGGGGCGCGGGTTCAGTTGCTTGAGCAGCATGCCGCCCAGCAGGGCCGCCAGCGGCGCCGAGCCGCCGAAGTGGGCTGCAAGCGCCGCGCCTGTGGCGATCAGTGCCAGCAGCAGGATGGCGGTGTTCTCGCTGGTGGGGCTCATCACTCGCAAGGCGATGCGCAATGTGAGGGCGAGCACAGCGCCGACCACGACGGACAGGCCCAGCACCACCAGCACTGCGTAGAGCGGGCTTGACAGCGCGGCTTCGCCCCGCGGCATCAGGCCGGCGCGGGCGCTGCACAGCGTGAGGGCATACAGGGTGCCCAGCGTTGACAGCACCAGGGCGCGTTCCGTCACCGGTCCGGCGGCACCTGTGTCGATCGCCACACGCGAGAGAACGGCCGGTGATGCGGCCATGGCCAGCAGCGCGAGCGACTCCGCAACGATCTCGCGCACGCCCAGCTTGCTCAGGGCCCAGTGGACAAAAACATAGGTGAGGGCAGATTCAGCCAGGCTTTGCACCAGCACCATGGGGTTGTGGCGAAACCAGCGCAGCGGAATGCGCCCGCCCGCTTCAAACAGCACCACGGCAACGCCCAGCTCCAGCAGGAAAAGCCCGGTGCCCTGCAATGGCCACACGGCGCCGGTAAAACCGGCCAGTCCGGCCAGCCCGCCGACGAGTGAATAGCCGATGACCTTGGGCAGGCCTGTGTAGCGGTTGGCGAGGTGGCCGGCAGCAGCCGCTACCGCCAGCAGAATGGACCATTGCACGGTCGGCAAACCTGCCGACGGCTTGATCCACTCAGCCCATATGGCCAGAATTTCGTTCATACGGGGTTGTCTCCACTGTCGTCAGGACTTCTTCTACAAGCATGCCCTGTGTCTGCGGCATGTTGCGCGTTGAGTGGCCAGCCTTGGCGGCATGAAGCCCGGTGGTGTTCCTGAAAAGAAACGTTGCATTAATTTACAGGCGCCTCGCGGCGGGACCTGTAGGACAAAACCTGAATGTGGCCCCCACGGTCGCGCACTGCGTGTCGCTCCCTGCCCCCCGAGGGGGCCGCCCGCCTGTGGCCCGGCAAAGCCGGTTCCACGGCTCATGCTGGCGTGAAGATTCAGGGCGTATGCAGCGGGGGTATTTCACCAGTGGGGGCCGAGGGTCCGGCTTCGCCGGCCCCAGGCGCCGCCCCCTTGAGGGGGGAACAGGCTACACGAAGTGAGCCTGGACAGGGGGAGCCAGCTTTTAGGGCATGAAGAAGCTGCGCGGGTGGCTGCGCAGGCGTGCCCAGATGGCGATGCGTATGCGGGCCCGGTCCAGGTTGCTCACGTTGTGCGCCTGCAGGGCCAGACGAAACGCCAGGTAAAAACTCACACCGAGGTTGAGCGCGCCTATCAGGGGAATGGCAAGGATGCAGGACCAGATTTGCCAGTGCCGGAATGCTTCGAGCCCGAGAGAGGCGCCGGCCGCCGCCAGTTGTCCGGTTGACAGGGTGACGTGGCGGGCCTGGAGTTCAAGCCCGAAGAAACCGGTGAAGGCCGGTATGAGGCCGAGCATGAAACCCAGTGCGATGTTGGACGCGAAACCCGAAATGTTGTCGCGCATGAAGCCGGACCAGCGCGCAGCGCGCTCGCCGCCCAGCACGGAAGTGATACGCGGGTTGTGGCGCATCGCCGAGTCAAGATGATGCAGTACAAACCAGTTCTCGGTCCAGCCCCCGATCATGCTGGCTGCGAACAGGATGCCGCCGGTGAACCCGGCCCATAGCAGGGCGGGGCCCATCACGGTGAGGGTTTCCAGCACGTGGTGCGCGTCGGCGACGCTGATCATGGGCCGGCCCAGAACGACCTGGATCAGCGTGTTGACGAGCAGCACGGCCGGAACGACCATGAATACATTGCCGCACACCGCCGCAACTTGCGAACGCACCAGGTGTGTCACCTCGTCGACAAACGCTTCAATGGGGCCGGTCGTATCGACCGAACCGATGTCCTTGAGCTTGGCCGCCATCGCCGGTGCGGTCATGGCAGGCTGCTTGGTGGCCAATGTGAAATGCAGCAGCTGGATGACAACAAAGCTGCCGGCATAGACGACGCTGGACCAGAAGCCGCCCCAGAAGGCAGAAAGACCAACGGCGACGACCATGAATTTCAGGAGCGTGGTGAAAGCGGTGATCGCTCCGCCGCCCATGGCCTTGCCCAGCATTTCGCGGTATTCCTCGCGGGTACGGGTGATGTAGGTTTCCCCGGTCTCTGCGCTGCGCTCAGCCATCTTGGCCGACAGCAGCGTGGAGTTGGCGCTGATCAGCGCGCCTATGCTTTTGCTCTCCTGCGCCGTGATGACGCGGCGCGTCAGCAGTTTCAGCGCAGCCATGCCGGGTTTGGCCGAAAGCAGGGCGTCCAGCAGTTCGCGCACGCGCAGGATGCGTTCGCGTAACTGGCGCAGGCGAAACACCATGCCGACGGAGATGCCGTGGTCTTCAAGGTGCACGTAAATGCTGTTGACGGCCTGGCGGCAGGCGTCCAGTCGCTCACGGTACTGTGCGATGGCGGATTGCAGCTGGGCTTCGTTCCGGTCAGGCTTGAAGAACGCGTTGCGCAGCTCGTCAATATCAGCGGGCAGGGCATGGAAGGCCCGGGCGTGTGGCGTGGCGCGGTTCATGCGCAGCCGCAGCTCCGGCGCAAAACCGGTGGCGCGAATCTGCGCAGTGCAATACGTCAGGGCGTCCATCAGGCTGTATTGCCAGTGCAGTGCATCCAGCTTTGGGCTGGCCGACAGCAGCTGCGTCAGGCGGCTGATCTGGGCATCTTCCAGTGCGCCCATCCACTGGGCATCGAAGCGCGTGGGAGCGACCAGCGGGAAAAGCTCCGAAGCATCGGTGGTTTCGGGTGTTCCGGGAAGCAGCTTGCGACGCAGGCGTTCGGCCAGCTCGCTGACAAACGCCGTGCGCGGAGCAAAGCCGAAGTCGGCCAGCAAGGTGGTGATGTCAACGGTCTGCATCAGCGTTTGCCACCAGGCTTGCAGCCGTGTGCGCACTTCGGGCTGCATCTCCACGGCGTCCATCAACGCCTGTACCCGTGACACGGCCGCAGGCACGGAAGTCTGGTCGCCGCGAATCCACTCGAAAAGCTTGATCAGCCAGACATGGCGCTGGGCCAGGTCGGCGTCGGGGTCGAGCGCCTTCAGGAGGGAAGCAAGATCCTTCATCAGCCGGTCAAACCCATCCGTTCAGTGCAGCACCCGGCCGTGCGGGGCGCTGCCGTTGTGTGCTTCCAGAACGAACATGGCAATGGGTACGTCAAAACGTTCGCCATCTTCGGCCACACAAAAATAGCTGCCGTGCATGGTGCCGGTGGGCGTGCGCAGGCGTGATCCGCTGGTGTACTGGAAGGACTCACCCGGCTTGAGCAGCGGCTGGTGGCCCACAACGCCAAGCCCTTTGACCTCCTCGTTGTGACCGTTGGCGTCGCTGATGATCCAGTGGCGGGAAATCAGCTGGGCGGTCACGTCCCCGGTGTTGGTCACCGTGACGGTGTAGGAAAACCCGTAGATGTGGTCTTCCGGGGCCGACTGGTCAGGCTGGTATTGCGGAACGACTTCGCAGGAGAACTGGTATTTGGGCATGGCAGGTAAACGGTTGGCGCCCATGTTAACCGCCTGCCGGGGAGCCTGTCATGCGTGCGGGCATGACGCGGCGGCGGCTTGCTGCGACAATCCCTGCCATGCCTAAAAACACGCCGCCCACCTACCGGATCGCCCCCTCCATTTTGTCCGCCGACTTCGCCCGCCTGGGTGACGAGATCAAGGCCGTGATTGCCGCGGGAGCCGACTGGATCCACTTCGACGTCATGGACAACCACTATGTGCCCAACCTGACGTTTGGACCGATGATTTGCCAGGCGCTCAAGCCCCATGCAAAAAAAGCCGATGGCACGGCCGTGCCGGTGGATGTGCACCTGATGGTGCAGCCCGTCGATGCGCTGGCTGCAGCCTTTGCCGATGCAGGCGCCGACTTCATCAGTTTTCATCCCGAGGCGTCGGGCCACGTGCACCGCAGCGTGCAGGCCATCAAGGCAAAAGGCTGCAAGGCGGGGCTGGTGTTCAATCCGGCTTCTCCGCTGGATGTGCTGGACTGGGTGATTGAGGATATTGATCTCATCCTGATCATGAGCGTCAATCCCGGCTTTGGCGGACAAAGCTTTATTGACTCCGCGCTGCGCAAAATAGAAGATGCGAGAAAACGCATTGACGCTTCGGGAAAAGACATTCGCCTGGAAGTCGATGGGGGCATCAAGACCGACAATATCGCGCGCGTGGCATCGGCCGGTGCCGATACCTTTGTCGCGGGCAGTGCGATTTTCGGGAAACCCGACTACAGGGCGGTGATTGACGCCATGCGGGTGGAGCTGGTGAAATAAGGCAGACTGCAACGATGCAGACCCCTGTCTCCCATATCTCTCTGCCCGAAAACCGGTAGGGCCGCAACTGGCCCGGCATTCATGGAAGAGCCGCATCATGACTGAACCTGTGAAGCCGCTGGTTGGTGAGGCGCCCTCCGCGCGGAGGGCCCGCATCCTGGTGGTGGACGATACCGAGGACATACGTTATTTCCTCGCGACGCTGCTGCAGGACCGGTATGAGGTGATTGCCGCTGCGTCGGGCGAGGAGGGCCTGCAGGCGGCAATTTCGGGGGTACGCCCAGAGATCATCCTGCTGGATGTGATGATGCCCGGCATGGACGGCTACGAGGTGATGCGGCAACTGGCAGGCGATCCGCGCACGGCTGATATCCCGGTGATCTTCCTGACGGCGCTTGCCAGYGTGGAGGAGGAGCAATATGGGCTGGACCTGGGGGCCACCGACTACATCACCAAGCCCGTCAGCCCGCCCATCCTGTTGGCGCGCGTCAGGATGCATCTTGAACGCAGCGCGAATGCCAAGCGCCTGAAGACCCTGTCAGAACAACTGTCGCGTTACCTGGCACCGCAGGTCTACCAGTCCCTCTTTGACGGGTCGCGCCAGGCCGAAATCGAGACGCAGCGCAAATGGCTTACGGTGTTTTTTTCGGACATCAAGAACTTCACCGAATCGACCGGTAAATGGCAGCCCGAAGAAGTTACGTTCCTGCTGAACAGCTATTTTGAAGAGATGTCGCAAATCGCGGCCGACTATGGCGCCACGCTGGACAAATTCATTGGCGATGCCATCGTGATTTTTTTCGGGGACCCGCACACCCTTGGCCGGCAGCAGGATGCCGTGCAGTGCGTCCGGATGGCGGTGGCCATGCTGGTGCGGCTTGACGAGCTCCAGGTGCGGTGGAAAACGATGGGCATCGACAAGGCGTTTGAAATACGCATCGGCATTCATTCCGGGTTTTGCGATGTCGGAAATTTCGGCAGCAAGCTGCGCATGGACTACACCATCATTGGCCGGGAGGTGAACCTTGCCGCGCGGCTTGAGCAGGCCGCAGAGCCCGGCCAGATGCTGATCTCCCGTGAAACCCATGCACTGGTCCAGGCGGAAATCCAGGCCGAAGCGCGGCCTGCCGTCACGGCCAAGGGATTTGCGGAGCCCATTCCGGTTTATGCTGTGCTGAAACCGGCGCGCTTGCCGCAGGCTGTTGCGACAGCGACCCCGCCAACGTTGCAGCCGCCGCCGCGGGATACCGTCAAAACGCCGGGTACGGGAATTCCCATGGCGGATGCCGCAGACGCCACGTTGCCTGAGAGCATTGCCGGCCTGGATCTCAGCGTCGGCCTGACCCGCGCAATGGGGATGAAGGGGTTCTACCTGTCGATGCTGCGCCGCTACCTCGACGGCCGACGGGATACTCCCCGGCACATTCGCGAAGCGCTGGATGCGGGCGACCTGAAGAATGCCGAACTGCTCAGCCATTCCCTGCGGGGCGTTTCGGCCCAGATCGGCGCCATTAGCGTGCCGGCGGATGCGGCTGCGCTTGAGCAGGCCATCAATGAGGGCCTGCCGCGCAAAAGTCTGGATGAATTGTTGGGGAAACTGGAGTTATCCCTGGGCGAGCTGATTGCCGCGCTGCAGTCAGGGTTACCACCGACGGATCCGGCCCCCACAGGCCCTTAGCGAGCGATCCATGAGGGGCCGGGCCTGCAGGTGTATCGTTTCCTTACATCGCAAGCCACTAGAATCAGAATGCATTCAGGCTCATGCCACGACTGTTACCCGTTACCCGCGAAAGGACATCCACAGTGCATCCAAACAACGTATATGCGGTTACACCCAAAGGTCAACAGGAACTGCGCAGTGCCGCCACTTCGATTTCGCAGCCTGAGATTGAATTGCTGGTGCGCCTTGATGGCATTCTGACGGTTGCGCAGATCCGGCAGAGCATGGGTGAAGCAGGCAGTGCCACAGTAGACGGCACGCTCGATCTGCTCTATGCCAAGGGGCTTGTGGAAATGGTTCAGCCCGATCCGTTTGCGGCCTCGCTTCAACTCCACCTCAGCCCGTTGGCCCTGACAGCGGCGGGCGCGGAAGCCGACTCCTGTGCGGCCACGCTCAAGAAGTCCAATTACTATGTGCGTATTGCGCGCAAACGCGGAGCACCCCGTGCCCGCGCAGCTGGCGAGCGCCTGTCAGTCGTTATCGTGGACGACGAGGAGCACCTCGCCAAATTCCTGCAAAGTTATCTGACGTTCGAGGGGTTCGACGTTCGCACGGCCGGTTCCCGTGCCGAAATCGTGGCGGAATTTCGCAAGCAGCCGATTCCCGATCTGGTGCTTCTGGACGTGATGCTTCCGGATGCGGACGGCTTCGACATCCTGCTGCGGATTCGCTCCCATCCCGTGCTCAAGGACGTTCCGGTCATCATGCTGACCGCCAAGGCAACGCGGGAGTCCGTGCTGAAGGGCCTGGCGGGTGGTGCCGACGGGTATGTCACCAAGCCTGTAGAGACGGAATCACTGATTCAGGCAGTCCGCACCGTGCTGGGCACCCAATAGCGCGCCTTTGCGGCGAACAGGCCTGAAGAAGCTCCAAGCGCCATGAAAATGCCCTTTCGCTCAAGCACCAACGTGGCCCTGTGTGCCGGAATGGTGCTGATCGCCCTGAGTATTGCGGCATCCTATGTCACCATCAATTCGCTGATCAGCGATGCGCAGAGTGAAAGCGAAGCGCGGGAAAAGGCGCTCGTTCTCCAGCGCGTGGTTTCTGGATTCAAGGCGACGGAATCCCTGCAGCGGCGTTATTTGCTGACCAATGCCTCCAGCGACCTGGCTGACTACCGGCAGTCCCTTGCACAGATCCAGCAGGCGCTCGAAAGCATGCGGCCTAGCCAGGATGTTGTCACCTCCGTTGCAGATTGGCTTGCACTGAAAGATGCGATCACGCGAACGGTCGGCTTGATGGAACAGACCGTCACGGCACGCCAGCAATCCGGTCTGGAAGCCGCTATAGCCATCGTGGGTGGCCCCCTGAACCGCCAGCTCCACGATGAAATCGAGATACTGGTTGGCCGTATCAAGGGGGGTGAAGAATCAGCCCTTGAACGCACCAAGGCCGAAACCCGCCAGACTGCTCAAACCGTCAAGCAGCTGATTCTGATGGGCGGGCTGCTGTCGCTCAGCATATTTGGCTGGGCGATCCAGAGGATTCTCCGGACGCAGGAAAAGCGCCGCCGTGCTGAGGCGCAGCTTTTGGACAGCGAAGCCATGAGCCGGGCCGTGACCGAGAGCATGGCCGAAGGGCTGGTCACGGCAACGGGGGAAGGCCTGATCGTCCACGCGAACAGCGCAGCGCGTCATCTTTTTGGTTACCGGCTCGAAGACCTGGTTGGCCAGGAAGTCACCATGCTGCTGCCGACGCGGTACCGCATGGGGTTTAGCGCCTTTTTCTCCGGGCTGGGCGGCCGCCAGCGCGGCTTCCGGGAGTGGGACGTCAAGATCCTGGGCCAGCGCCACGACGGGACCGAATTCCCCGTCAATGTGTCCTTTGGCGATGTCAATGTGAGCGGAAAGCGACTTTTCACGGCCATCATTCACGACATCTCCGAGAGCGTGCGCATTACCGAGGCTCTTCRCAACAGCGAGGAACAATTGCGCCAGCTGACCGATACCGTTCCGGCCCTGATTGCCTATATCGACGGAGGGCAGCGCTTTCAATTCCACAACCGCGCCTACGAAGAAGCGTTTGGTTTGAAAGCCGAACAAATCGAGAACCGGCCGATGCAGGAAGTGCTGGGAGCCGAGCTGTATGACCAGGTCAGGGTGCATGTACGCGAAGCGCTTTCCGGTTACTCGGTGCGTCATGAGTTCGAGTATGTGACAGCCGGCGGTGACCGCCGCGAGTACGTCATGAACTACTTTCCCCGATATGGGGAAGGTGATGAGCAGGACATGGTCATCGGGTTTTCCTCGCTTGGGACGGACGTCACCGAGCTCAAGCGTATCGACCGCATGAAAACCGAATTTGTTTCAACCGTCAGCCATGAGCTGCGCACGCCGCTGACGTCAATACGCGGGTCACTGGGACTGGTATGGGGCGGTGTGGCCGGCGAAATTCCGGAAAAAGCCAAAAACCTCGTAGGTATTGCCCAAAGCAATTGCGAGCGGCTGATCCGGCTGATCAATGACATTCTCGACAGCGAGAAAATCGAATCAGGGAAGATGCGTTTCGAGCTGCAGGCGCAGGAGCTTGAGCCATTGCTGGAGCGGGCCCTGGCAGATAACGAGGGCTTTGCCGCTCAGCACGGCGTCAAGCTGGCCCTGCACAAAGCCGAAAATTCCCTGCAGGTTTGCGTTGACAGCGACCGGTTGATCCAGGTGGTGACCAACCTGTTGTCCAATGCCATCAAGTTTTCTCCTCCGGAGGGGACGGTCGATGTGACTGTGCGCAAGCGTGGCCGTCGCGCCCGGGTGGAGATCTCCGATAAGGGCCCCGGGATTCCCGACGAATTCCGGCAGCGCATTTTCCAGAAGTTCTCGCAGGCCGACTCCTCCGACACCCGCCAGAAAGGCGGGACTGGACTTGGCCTGAGCATTTCCAAAGCCATTCTTGAGCGCATGGAAGGCAACATCGGTTTCACGACCGAGAGCAATGCGGGAACCACGTTTTACTTTGATTTGCCCGAATGGCGCGAAGCACCCCCTGTCACCGCACCGGTGGGGCTGTATGCACGTCCCCGCGTGCTGGTGTGCGAGGACGACCCGGATGTCGCCAAGCTTATCGGCATGATCATGGACAAGGGCGGGTACGACGCGGACATGGCGCATACCGCGGACCAGGCACGCGACTACCTCAAGATGGAGACGTATGCCGCCATGACGATGGATATCAAGCTGCCTTATGAAAACGGCCTCACCGTTGTTCGTGAGCTGCGCGCCAACAAGCGCACCGCCACGCTACCGGTGCTGGTCTTGTCGGTTATCGCTGCAGAGGCCCGGCAGCATGCCGAAAACCAGTCGCTCGGCGTCTCGGAGTGGCTTGAAAAGCCGCTGGATGAGCAGCGCTTGCTGAAGTGCATCAAGCGCGCCATCAAAAGCCGCTCCAACGGGAAACGCGGGGGCGTTCTTTGATGGCACCGGCGCTGTGCCGTCTGGACTGCGATCTGGAATGAGGAAATAAGTACCTGCAAATCGAGGCTTTGAGCGGTTAATGCGGATTTTGCGGAGATGAGGTTCCGCCGGTGTTGTTGCAGTCCTCACCCCTCAGTATCTGGTCCGGCAGAAATTCGTCATTTGTCACCGGGCTTGGCCATGAGAGAGAGATCATCTCCAGTCTGCCCACCAAAGCCCCGCTTCGCAAGCTGCATCAGCAGCCGCCGGCCCTTGGCATCCGTCGTCCGCCAGGCAATGCGGGCGAGTTCGATAAAAGCGTTTTCTGCAGGATTGATTGCGTCTCCGCCGTGATCCGTATCCATCCAGCCTTTTGGCTTTCCGGACTTGCTCTCGATCTGCGCGGCTGCTGCATCGCCGATGTTCCGCGCGGTGCCCTTTGCGTCACCCTTGAAC
>NZ_JBFUAZ010000025.1:0-17682 GCF_056406035.1 Polaromonas sp. P1_E1_2
AGGTATGGACGGTTTCACCTTCGCGCTTGACAGTGCCGCTTGTAATGGCGGCGCCAATGGCACCTCCCAGTGCAGCTCCCAGCGCCGCGCTTTTGAGTTCCGCGCGATAGTTTGAATACACCGCAAAGTGATACAACCTGGTTGGAGGGACCGATCCAGCACCATACTTTTCCTGCAGACGATGGGAAAACAGCCGGGGGCCGGTTGGGTCTGTGAGGTCCTGGGCCAACCGGAAATAGCCGTAGCGATCACTGGTAATCAGCAGGCTAAAGATTTCGCGAGTGCCTTCGTTCTTGGGGCGCAGGTCTTCGACCGGTGTCCGGGCCGACACCGCGAGGTTCTCGACGGGCAAAGGCACTGGACCGGTGGCGCAGCCCAGCAAGGAGAGGGAAGCCAGGAAAGCCAGCAATAGACGCATGGACATGAACTCCGGTAGTTATCGGCTGATGGCGACAGTCGCCGCCTGCGGGATATTTGGTGCGGTGAGACAGGGTCAATGGTAGGAGGTCAGGCCAACCATTGACCACCGCTTCGACCGAGCGGCAGGACGCTCTATTTCGCGGGCGACRTTGAAACAACGTCCCTGACGATCACCTCCGAGACTGTTCGAACCTGCTTGGGGGTGACGGCTGAGAAAATGCCCTCCCAGGCGCTTGAGGAGGTATTGAAATTTTTGGCTCCGAACGACTTGTTCGAAGGAAGCTCGATGTACTGGGCGTTAACGTCCATGTACGCGTTTCCAACCAGCACGCCCAACACGTATCGCTTCRCCGTGGAGACGTACTTGAAGTCGTTGACAGTTAACCGGACAAGGATCGATGCGTTCGCAGGAATTGCGGTTTCATCCTTGGCAAAGACGAATGGGATCTTCGCGGTTTTTGCGGATTCTGCCAGCGACTCCTGCCATTCGTCCACGAGCGACGGCCAATCAGCGTTGCTTCGTACGGCCTGGCTGCCGCTGACGACCGCGACGAGCGCCCCGGAGAGCGCTTGCGCTCGCGGTGCCGTCGCAGACGGCGAGGATGCCGCAGCCGGTGACTGGGTGACCGTCGCAGCGCAACCCACAAGCGAGGCGATGGCGAGGCAGAGGATGAGGCGTTGGATAAGTTGTTGCATTTGAATGTGTGGGTTGCAGGGAGCGCCCCTGGGCGTACGCGATCATATGGGATGAATACGCACGCACCGCAAACGCGGAGGCCCTGATGCTGAAGCAGCATACCGATCAGAAACCAGGCCCGCCTAGGCCTGTAGGATGGGGCGCTTCCACCGTAGAATGAATGAAGCACCAGCATGAACCCCGCAACATCCGCACAAAAGATCGTCATCGTTGGCGGTGGCGTGATCGGCAGCGCCATCGCGTACTTCCTGGCTTCGCATCCACGCTTTGGCGGCAACATCACGGTGATTGAGCGCGACCCCACTTATACGAAAGCCTCTTCTGCGCTGTCGGCCAGCTCGATTCGCCAGCAGTTTTCACAGCCGGTGAACATTGCGGTGTCGCAATTCGGCATTGATTTTTTACGCAACATCAAACAGCACCTGGCGGTCGATGGTGATGTGCCTGATATTGGTTTGACCGAGCGCGGCTATTTGTACCTGGCCACTGAAGCCGGCGCGGCCACGCTGCAAGAGAATCACGCCACGCAGCGCGCGCACGGTGTTGACGTCGCGCTGCTGACCCCTGCAGAAACCCGGCAACGCTTCCCGTGGCTTCAGGTGGATGACCTCGCGCTGGCGTCGCTCGGCCTTTCGGGCGAAGGCTGGTTTGACGGCTATGGTTTGCTGATGGCCTTCAAGCAAAAGGCGCGCAGCCTGGGCGTGCAGTATGTGAAGGCCGAGGCCGCAGGCTTTGCGCACAGCGCGGGCCGTGTGGCTGCGGTCATGCTGCAAGGGGGCGCGCAGCTGCCCTGCGACTGGGCCGTGAATGCGGCAGGCGCATGGGCGCGACCGCTGCTGGCCGGCACAGGCCTTGACCTGCCGGTGTATGGCCGCAAGCGCTGTGTGTATGCATTTGCCAGCCCCGCGAAGACGCCTGACTGCCCGTTGGTGATTGACCCGAGCGGTTTGTGGTTTCGGCCCGAAGGCGACATCTGGATTTGCGGCCTGCCGCCGGCACAAGACCACAACGATGCGCCGCTGGATGTGGACTACGATCTCTTTGACGAAGCCTGGCTGACACTGGCCAACCGCGTGCCAGGCTTTGAGGCCGTGCGCATGCAACGCGCCTGGGCCGGCTATTACGAATACAACACGCACGACCACAATGCGCTGCTGGGACCACACCCGCACCTGCCCAACCTGCTGCTGGCCAATGGCTTTAGCGGCCACGGGTTGCAGCAGTCACCGGCGGTGGGGCGCGGCCTGGCGGAGTGGATTGCCGAAGGCGGCTACACCAGCCTGGACTTGTCGCCGCTGGCGGTGCAGCGGCTGGTAGAGGGGCGCAGCTTGCTGGAGAAGAACGTGATCTAGGTTKGGTTCACGCCTTCTTCCTTTTTTGCTCCCGAATTGATAGCTGCTTGTGCAGGTAACGCAAGGGCTACAGGCCGATTTTGTATAGATTCGCGCTTACTTTTCGCTGTCCAGGTGGCCCATCTGGTAGGTGTCGTAGCGTGTGCCGGCCACCGCGTCGGCGGGCAGCGCGGCTTCAATGCGCTGCAGGTCTTCGGCGCTGAGCTTGAGCTTCAACGCGCCCAGCGCTTCATCAAGCTGGCCCGGCTTGCGGGAACCGACCAGCGCCACCATGTCGACCCCGAGGGCCTTGCCGCGTGCGATGACCCAGGCAATCGCTATCTGTGATGCCGTGGCGCCCATGCCGGCGGCCAGCTGGTGCAATACATCAACGAGCTGCTGGTTCTTGACGGCGTTGTCTCCGGTGAAGCGCGGCAGGTGGGCGCGGAAGTCACCAGGCCCCGTGGGTTTGGAGCCCGACAGCAACCCGCGTGACAGCACGCCGTAGGGCGTGACGCCGATGCCCAGTTGCTTGAGCACCGGGAAAATTTCTGCCTCGGGCCCGCGGCTGACCAGTGAATATTCAATTTGCAGGTCGCTGATGGGGTGCACGGCGTGCGCCTTGCGGATGGTCTGCACCCCGACTTCGCTAAGCCCGATGTGACGCACATAACCGGCTTTCACCATGTCGGCCATGGCGCCAATGGTGTCTTCGATCGGCACGTTCGGGTCGAGGCGCGCGATGCGATAAATATCGATGTGGTCGGTGCCCAGGCGCTGCAGCGTGTAGGCCAGGAAGTTCTTCACCGCTTCGGGCCGGCCGTCCATGCCGATCCAGCCGGCTGCCGGGTCGCGCAGCGCGCCGAACTTGACGGAGATCAGTGCTTCGTCGCGCCGGCCTTTCAGCGCACGGCCGATCAGCATTTCGTTGTGGCCCATGCCGTAAAAGTCGCCGGTATCGATCAGGTTGACGCCGGCGTCGAGCGCGGCGTGAATCGTGGCGATGCTTTGCGCCTCGTCGTGGGCGCCGTACATGCCCGACATGCCCATGGCGCCCAGGCCAATGGCCGAGACGGATTGCGGGCCRCGAAAGCCCAGGCGGGTGGGGGAAAGGATATTCGTGTTCATGGGGAGCCTTTTCTTAAAAAGTGGATCAGTGTTTGGATGGGCAGATAAGTGAGCAGGTGGATGAACTGTATTGGTTTGAATTAAAAGAATAAACTGCCGTTAAACAAAATAACTGTTAGTGATTTGAAGAACAATAAAGGCCAAAAATCATGAGCGTTGATCGCTACAGGGCGATGGAAGTCTTCACACGCGTGGTGGACCTGGGCAGCTTTACCGCAGCAGCCACCGCGCTGCACATGCCCAAAGCCCGGGTGACGACGGTGGTGCAGGAACTTGAAGCGCACCTGGGGGTGCGCYTGCTGAACCGCACCACGCGCACGCTGAGCCTGACAGACGACGGCGCGCTGTACCACCAGCGCGCGCAGGCCATGGTGCAGGACATGGGCGAGCTGGAAGGCACACTGCGCCGGGCCGTGGCCACGCCGGCCGGGCGGCTGCGAGTGGATGTGCCGGCGGCGGTGGGCCGCCACGTGATCTCACCGGCGCTGCCGGAATTTTTCAAACGCTACCCCGACATGGTGCTGGAACTGGGCAGCACCGACCGACCGGTGGACCTGGTGGCCGAAGGCGTGGACTGCGTGATTCGCGGGGGCCTCGTGCACGACGAAACACTGGTCGCGCGGCCGCTGGGCCGGCTGACGGTAGTGACCTGCGCCGCGCCTTCCTACCTGGCACAGTACGGCACACCCGAGACACTGGAAGACCTGGAGCAGCACCGCTTTGTGAACTTTCATTCCGCCAAGACGGGGCGGGTGTTTCCGTTCGAATTTTCCAGGGACGGCGACGTGCGGCAGATTCACCGCCCGCACTGGGTCAGCTGCAACGACGCCGACAGCCACATGGGCGCGGTGCTGGCCGGCCTGGGTTTGTCGCAACCGCCGCTGACACGCCGCACCTGCGCGCTGCTGGCCAGTGGCGAACTGGTACGCGTGCTGCCCGACTGGCAGCCTGAAGCGCTGCCGATGATGGTGCTGTACCCGCGCAACCGCCACCTGACGGCCAAGGTGCGCGCCTTTGCCGACTGGGTGGCCGAGGTGTTCAAGGCGGAGTTCGCCGCGGGGGCGAAGTTGTACTCGTGAGTACCGCTATCTTTTTGATAGCTGCTAGCGCTTGTTCTTATTGCCCTGGAGGCCGGATTTGCTTGCAAAATCCGCTGTCAGCTGCCCGCCGGAAGCACGTACGCCCTGACATAGTCACCCGCCTTGGTGCCGAGCGAACCGTGGCCGCCAGCGACCACCAACACATATTGCCGGCCGTCGGCGCCGGTGTAGGTCATGGGCGTGGCCTGGCCGCCGGCGGGCAGGCGGCTCTTCCAGATTTCCTTGCCGGTGTTCACGTCGTAAGCGCGCAGGTAGTAGTCCAGCGTGCCGGACAGGAAGGCCACACCGCCCGCCGTGGTCAGGGGCCCACCCAGATTGGGTACGCCCATGCGGAAGGGCAGGGGCACAGGCGACAGGTCGCGCACAGTGCCGTTTTTATGCTGCCAGGCAATGGCGCCCGTGGTCAGGTCGGCGCCGGCCACATAGCCCCAGGGCGGCGCCTGGCACGGTATGCCCAGCGGCGACACGAACGCGCTGAGCTTGACAGCAAAGGGCGCGCCGAAGTTTTCATTGAGCGAGGGCAGGCTGCCTTCGGGCCTCTCCTTGCCCTGCACCATGAGGCTGGTGTCGTCCGTGCGCGGCACGAGTTTGGAGACAAAGGCCAGGTAGGTCGGCGTGGCGAAGACCATCTGCCGCTCCGGGTCCACCGCCACGCCGCCCCAGTTGAACACGCCGAAGTTGCCGGGATAGATCAGCGAGCCTTGCGTGGAAGGCGGCGTGAAGCGGCCCTCATAACGCAGCCGGTGAAAAGCAATGCGGCAATAGAGCTGGTCGAACAGGGTGGCGCCCCACATGTCGCGCTCAGTCAGCGGCGGCGGGTTGAACGACAGGGCCGAGTTCGGCTGGGTGGGCGCGGTGCGGTCACCCTGCGCGGCACCCTGCGGTGCCGTTGTTTCCACAACAGGCAAAAGCGGTGTGCCGGTGCGGCGGTCAAGCACAAAGATCTCGCCCTGCTTGGTGGGCTGGACCAGCGCGGGCACCCGGTTGCCGCCCACGGTAAGGTCTACCAGGCTGGGCTGGGCCGGCACGTCGTAGTCCCACAGGTCGTGGTGCACGGTCTGGAAGTTCCAGCGTACCTTGCCGGTGGCCAGGTCCAGCGCGACGACGGACGACGAATACGTTTCCACCGCGGGGCTGCGCTGCCCGCCCCACTGGTCGGGTGGCTGGTTGCCAAGCGGCACATAGACCATGCCCAGTGCTTCGTCGACGCTGGAGATGGACCAGCTGTTCGGTGAATTGGCGGTGTAGCTCTGCCCTGCCGCAAGCGGTGCGGTGGCGTCGGGCTTGCCCGAGTCCCAGTTCCAGACCAGCGCACCGGTGTTAATGTCGTAAGCGCGGATCACGCCGGACTGCTCTTTGGTGGAAACGTTGTCGAGCACCGTGCCGCCCACGATGATGAGCTTTGATGTGACCACCACCGGTGAGGTGGAGTAGTAAGCGCCGGGCTTTTGGTTGGGCATGCCGGCCCAGAGGTCGATCTGCCCCTTGCCGCCGCCGAATGAGGGGCAGATCTTTCCGGTGTCGGGGTTCAGGGCAATCACGCGGCCGTCTGCCGTGGGCATGAAGAGTTTGGCCGGGCAGTCGATGGACGCGGCGGCAGCTGTCGCAGTCGCAGCGGCAGGTGGCTGGTAAGACAGGCCGCGGCAGGTCAGGTGCTGCAGCGCGAGCTTGCCCTGGATCTCGGGATTGAAGCGCCAGGCTTCCGCGCCGGTGGTGGCGTCCAGCGCAATGACGGACTGGTGCGGCGTGCACAGGAAAAGCCGGTTCCCCACTTTCAGCGGGGTCACCTCGAAGGTAGTTTCTGCCGGGTCACCAGGCTGGCCGCGCATGTCACCGGTTCGGTACTGCCAGGCCAGCCCCAGGTTTTCCACGTTGTCGGGGGTGATCTGGCTCAGCGGCGAATACCGCTGCCCCTGGCCGGTACGCCCGTAGGCATGCCATTCGCCGGTGGGAACGGCATCAGCCGGGCGCGCAGCCGATGCGCCGGTGGGCGGCAGCGGCAACATGCCCGTCACGCGGTTGGCATCATGCAGCCAGGTCGCCACCGAGGCCACAAGAAAAAGCGCCAGCGCGGCGCCCAGCGCCCACTGGCCGGCGCGCACGCCGGATTGGCCCGGCGCTTCGGACTGCATGGCACGGGCAAGCATGGGGGTGAGCAGGAAGAGGCCAATGAGAAACAGCACTCCCCCGCGCGCGGCCAGCGGCCACCAGTCAAGCCCGCCCTCCAACAACGCCCATGCCAGTGTGCCCACCAGCAGGAGCGCATAGGTCCACAATGCTATCGGTCCGTACTGGATCAACAGCACGCCCGTCAATATAAATGCGAGGCCAGCCACCAGGTAATACCAGGAACCTCCCAGCACCACCAGCCAGATGCCCGGCAAGGCCAGCACCCCTCCGATCAGCACGAGCACCAGGCCGGTGAAAAAGGCGGAGCGAAGGCGCGGGATAGCTGACACTTTTTATTCTTCCTGATGCATCCGTACAGGCCCCCAATCTATTCCCACATCGGCCTGCCGCGCGTCAGCCGTGGGCTAACGCAGCTGTAGGCGACGCCAAGAAAACGGCTGCACGCAAACGGATGGATAAGAAAGATACAGAAAGAGATGTCTGCGCGGCGCTGATGCCGCGACACCCGCGCGTCAGCCGGCCGCGCGGGCGCGGCGCGTTTTCCGCGCGGCGGCATGGGGCCGCAGTTCATGCGGCTCCAGGTAAAACTGCGTGTTGCCAACCAGCCGTTCCACCGCCAGGTCGATAAAGGCCCGCGCACGGGCAGGCTGCGCGTTACGGCTGCCGTAGTAGACATAGAGGCCGAGATGCCCGGTGACATGCTGCGTCAACAGCGGCACCAGCCGGCCGGCGCGCACCAGGGGCGCAGCGGTGGCGCCGATCAGCTGGCCGATGGCTTGGCCGGCCACGACAGCACGGGCTTCCAGGTCCACGTCATTGGTGAGGAAGGACGCGGCGACGGTACGGGCCACCACTTCTTCACCCACCTTGAATTCCCAGGGCATGGTCTTGCCGGTGCCCGTGTGGTGAAAGCCCGTGCAGCGGTGCCCGGCCAGGTCTTCGATGGTCTGGGGCGCGCCATGCTGCGCGATGTAGGCGGGTGACGCGCACACCACCAGTTGCAGCGGCAGGATGCGGCGCGAGATGATGCCGCCCGCGGGCGGCGCGCCGGCGCGAAAGCCGACATCGACACGGTCTTCCACCCAGTTGCCGATGCGGTCGTCCATCTGGATATCGGGATCCACCTGCGGGTAGCGGCGGCAGTATTCCTCCAGCACAGGCCACAACACCTCGAGCATGATGGAACGCGGCGCGACGATGCGCAGCGGCCCGGCGATTTCTTCGCGGGTGCGGCGCGCGCCCTGCAACGCCCGCTGCAGCGTCGAAAGGCCGGGCTGCGCGGCCTGCAGGAACTGCTCGCCTTCTTCGGTGAGGCTCAGGCTGCGCGTGGTGCGGTGAAAAAGGCGCACCCCCAGATGCTGTTCGAGCTGGACCAGCGCCTGGCTGGCGGCCTGCGGCGTGATGGCCTGTGCGGCGGCGGCCTGGCGCAGGCTGCCGAGTTCGGCGGCCCTGACGAAAGTGGAAACGGCGCGCAATTCATTGAAGGCCATGGCGGCTCCTGGCGGTTTTACGGGGAGCAAGCCCCTAATTGTCACGATTAGCTTGATTATGAACTCACCGATTGTGGGCTATTCAACACTTAATCAAAAACCTACATTGCCCTCCTCAGCAACATTTTTTAGGGGCAAGACCATGAATGCAAAGATTGACTTCAAACGTATCTGGATGATCACCGGCGCGGCGCGCGGCATTGGCGCGCGCATTGCCGAAGCGGCGCTGGCGCACGGTGACGCGGTGGTGGCGACTTCGCGCGACGCCGCCTCAGTGCAAAAAAGATTTCCCGCCAGCGCTGCGCTGCTGGCATTGCCGCTGGATGTGACCGACGAAGCACAGGCGGCGGCCGCCGTGCAAGCCGCGTTGGCACGTTTTGGCCGCATCGACGTGCTGGTCAACAACGCGGGCTATGGCCTGCTGGGCGCGGTGGAAGAAGCCACCGGCGACGAGGTGCGGCGCCTGTACGAAACCAATGTGTTCGGCCTGCTGAACGTGACACGCGCTGTGCTGCCGGCCATGCGTGCGCGCCGCAGCGGCCACGTCATCAACATCTCGTCGCTGGGTGGTTACCAGTCGGGCCCGGGCTTTGGCGTGTACTGCTCAACCAAGTTTGCGGTGGAAGGCCTGACCGAAGCGCTGCATGGCGAACTGGCACCGCTGGGCATTCACGTCACCACCGTGGAGCCCGGTTACTTCCGCACCGACTTCCTGGACAACGCCTCACTTGCGGTGTCGCCGCGCATTCTGGACGACTACGCCCAAAGCGCAGGCAGGGTGCGCGAAGCTGCTAAAGAGATCAACCACAACCAGGCGGGCAACCCGCTGCGCCTGGCGCAGGCGATGCTGAAGCTGGTGGAGGCCGACACCCCACCGCTGCGCCTGCCGATGGGCACCGACACGCTGAAAGTGATTGCAGACAAGCATGCGTTTGTGGAGGCCGAGGTGAAGGCCTGGAAGGCGCTGTCGGCTTCGACGGATTTTCCGAAAGAAGCGCTGATGGCCTGAGTTTTTCAATGTCCTGTTGACTTGGCCCCTGGGTCCGCCTTCATGATGCTGAAAGTTCAAAAGCAATGCTGAAGCAACCCAGAGGTCTCTCATGAATTCTCCCCGCGCACACCCAGGCGCCTCCGAAGCGGCCAGGCGGCTTGGCGTATCGATCAAAGCCTTGCGGCTGTATGAACAGCGCGGCCTGGTAACACCGGAGCGCGCCGCCACCGGCTACCGGATTTATGGTCCCGACGCGATGGCGCGTGCCGCCGAGGTGGTGACGCTGCGCAAGTTGGGCCTGAGCCTGGCTCAGGTGGCAGAGGCTTTTGTGGGTGACCCGCAAAGCCTGGAGCCTGCGCTTGCCTTGCACGAGGTGGCGCTCGAATCGCAAGTGAGCGAACTCGTAGACACGATAGGCAAGGTCCGCACGTTGCGTGCGGACCTTCTTCGCGGCAGGGCGCCGGGCCAGGGGGAGCTGGCGCGTGTGCTTCATCCTTATGCCAAATTCAGCGTGGGTTTTGAGTTGCCCTGGCCCTGGGGCGGCGAGTGGTTTGAGCTTGCCGGCATACGCCCACTGAACTACATCATCGGGCCGCTTGGCAGCGGCAAGACTCGTTTGGCGATGCTGCTGGCTGAGCGGCTGCCGAATGCGGTCTTTCTGGGTTTGGACCGGCTGGACAACACGGACAAGGATGCTGCATTGAAGCAGCGTGTTGACAGGACACTGGCGTGGCTGGTGGATGAAGGAGCTGTAGCCTCGGAAGCACTGACCGCGCTGCTGGCGGGACTGGAAGCCGAAGGGCCCGCCGTCTTTGTGGTCGACATGGTGGAGCAAGGGCTGGACCAGGCCACGCAGGAAGCGCTCATCATCTACCTGCGCCAACGCGCCGGGCTTGGCGCACGCCCGCTTTTCCTGATGACACGTTCGTCGTCGATTCTGGATCTGGCGGCGATGGGCGCGGAGGAAGCCGTCATCCTTTGCCCGGCCAACCACAGCCCGCCGGTTCGCGTCGCGCCCTATCCCGGCGCGCCGGGCTACGAGGCGGTGATGACCTGCCTGGCGACACCGGAGGTCAGGGCACGCACGGCGGGCATGGTGGCCACGATTCCCAAAAAGGCTTGACGGTTCAGCGTCGTTTTCACGCGGCGCAGCGCACCAGTTTCTTCGCTGGCCACATTCGCACCACCAGTGCTGCCGCACCCGATACCGCGGCCATCACGCACACGCCCTGCCAGCCGGCGTGCGCCAGCACCACGCTACCCAGCCACGCACCGCCGGCCATGCCGCTGAACATGCCGATGAACAGCACCGCATTGAGCCGGCTGCGCGCGGCGGGTTCAATGCCGTAGACGATGGTCTGGTGAGCAATCAGCGTGGCCTGCGCGCCCAGGTCAAACACCACTGCACCCAGCGCAATGAGCCACAGCTGGTTGGGGCCACAGGCCATGGCGATGAAAGCGGCGGCGACCAGCACAGCGCCCAGCCGGGTGACGACTTCAGGGCCTTTGCTGTCGGCGATGCGGCCGGCCAGCGGTGCTGCGAGCGCACCGGCGGCACCGGCCACACCGAAGGCGCCAGCGGCGCCGCTGCCCAGGTTGAAGGGCTCGGCGTGCAGCATGATGGCCAGCGTGGACCAGAAGGCGCTGAAGCCGATGCTGATCAGGCCCTGTGCGGTGGCCGCGCGGCGCAGCGCGCCGTGGCGCTTCCACAGCGTGGCAAGCGAGCCTAGCAGCGCCAGGTAGGGCAGCTGCGTGGTCGGCTCAAAGCGCGGCAGCCGCCGCCACACCGCCACGCCCAGCAGCGCAATGCTGAGGGCCGCGCCCACAAACATGCTGCGCCAGCCGAACTGCTCAGCCACGACGCCGGCCACCACGCGCGACAGCAGGATGCCCAGCAACAGGCCGGTCATCACCGTGCCCACGGTTTTGCCGCGACGGGCTTCGGGTGCGAGTGTGGCGGCGGCCGGCACGATGTCTTGCGCCAGCGTGGCCGCAAGACCGATCGCGAGGCTGGCCAGTGCGAGCACCGCCACGGACGGCGCGGCGGCGGCGAGCAGCAACGCCAGCACCAGAGCGGCGGCCTTGCCGAGGATGATGCGCCGGCGGTCATAGCGATCGCCCAGCGGCGCGAGGAGTCCTATGCCCAGCGCATAACCGAGCGTGGTCAGCGTGGGCACCAGGCCGATGGCGGCGGGCGTGGACTGGAACTCAGCAAGCAGCAAGGCCAGCATGGGCTGGCTGTAATAGAGCGAGGCTGCGGCCAGGCCGGCACCGGTGGCGAGCAGGAGAATCAATGGGAACGGCAAGCCGGGCCCGGTTTGGTCATGCGTATTAGCTGTAGAAGTCATGAGGAAAATCCCGATTTGAGGCAGGACGCGAGTATGCGGGTGAGGTTTTGCGCTGTGAAGGCTGCTATTGGGCACAATGGTCATACGCAAAACGCATAAGTAACCTGGGGTACCTCATGAAAACCGCACCGGACCGGATCGAACTCATGCAGACCTTTGTGCGCATCGTGGAGGCGGGCAGCCTGTCCGCCGCCGCAGCGCAGATGAACGCCACRCAACCCACAGTCAGCCGGCGCCTTCAGGCGCTGGAACGTTCGCTGGGCCTGAAGCTGCTGCAGCGCTCCACCCACGCGATGAAACTGACGGAGGGTGGCGAGCGCTGCTTTGCCCGTGCCAAGGAGCTGCTGGGCAACTGGGGGGCTTTTGAGGCCGACCTGCGCGGCACACAGGAAGTGCCGGAGGGCACGCTGCGTGTGGTGGTACCGCATGCGCTGGGCCAGCAGCAGCTGGTGGGGCCGGTGGTCGACTATTTGCGGCGCCACGAACGCGTCACGGTGGAGTGGCTGCTGCATGACGGCACGCCCGACTTCATCACGCAGGGCATCGACTGCGCGGTGCATGTGGGCACGGTGGAAGACCCCTCCCTGGTGGCTGTGAAGATCGCTGAAGTCCGGCGCATCGTGGTGGCAGCGCCCTCATTGCTGCAAGACAAACCGCCGCCGCTGCATCCCACCGGTCTGCAGGCCCTGCCCTGGCTGGCCCTGCAAACGTTCTACCGCAACGAGGTGGTGCTGATCCGCCGCCACGCCGACCAGCGCCGCGAAGAACACCGCTTTGCGATACGGCCGCGCCTGGGCACGGACAGCCTGTTTGCCCTGCGCAACGCCACGCTGCTGGGCCTGGGTGCGAGCATCGCTTCGACCTGGCTGGTGGCGGGCGACGTGGCCGAGGGCCGGCTGCTGCATCTGGCGCCGCAGTGGTGTGCCGAGCCCCTGCCGGTCTACCTGATCTACCCCTATTCGAATTTTTATCCGGCCAAGCTGCGCCGCTTTATCGAAGCACTGCGCGAGGGATTGCCCAAGGGCATGGGCCTGCCGGCCCGCGAGGACGGGGCCGGCGCAGCCTGATCGCAGCGCCTGGGAGAGGTCAGGCGCCGGCCGTGTTGCCGGCCTGCTCTTGCAGCCATGAGGCAAACGCTTCAACGGCGCGATTGCTGTGGGCGGCAGCTGATCGTTGGCAAAGGTAATACCCGCGCGAGATCAGGACCCGGGTGTCGAAGGGCAGGACCAGCTTGCCGCTTTCGAGTTCGCTCTCAATCAGGCACGGCTGGATGACGATGGCTCCCATGCCGGCGCATGCCGCGACGATGAGGTTGTTGCCCAGATCGAACCCCGGGCCCAATGCTGGCTTGGGCTGCTTTAAACCTGCACCCTCCATCCATACGGCCCAGTTGTCGGGGTAGTTGATGTGATGAAGAAGGGTATGTGCGGCGAGATCCCGCGGATGCTGAATGCTTCGCGCAAGTGCGGGCGTGCAGGCGGGCGTGATCTCGTTGCCCAGCAGATAGCGTCCGCGGATACCGCGTGGCCACCTCCTTCCGGGACGCCTGAGCGCGATCCACAGGTCCACGTCGTCGCGCTTGAAGTCTTCGTCGAAATGAAATTGGCGCAGCTCCACCTCAACATTGGGATTCAAGGACTTGAATTGCGCGAGCCTGGGGACCAGCCAGCGCGTTCCGAGGGTTGGTATGACGCTCACCCGCACTTTGTGTTGCAATGACTCTCCGCCGAACTGGGTGACCGCCGCCTCCAGCCCGGCGACATGGGTTTCGACCAGCTTCTGGAATTCGCGCCCGCGGACTGTGGGCACAACGCCCGCCTGCTGACGGTCGAACAGGCTGCAGCCGAGCCGTTGTTCCAGGCGCAGGATGGCCTGGCTGACGGCGCCCTGCGTGACAGAGAGAACTTCCGCCGCGCGGCGAAAACTCCCCAATTGGCAGACCCCAAGAAACGCGTGCAGTTCGGCCAGCGACGGCGACTTGAATTTCATGGCCCTATTAGATCATCTAATCAGCAGCTTTGAAATTGTCGTTTGTCGCGCAGCACTCGCGGCGCCACACTACCCGCCATGAGCCAAACCATGTCCCGCGCCGAACCCGTCAAAGTCGTCCGACCCGTCGTTGATCCCATCGCACTGGTGTGCGACTCCCCCCACAGCGGCACCTACTATCCGCAGGACTTCGATTTTTCCATTGAATTGCAGCAACTGCGGCAGTGCGAAGACACGCTGATCGAGCAGCTTTGGGACGCGGCGCCGCTGGTCGGCGCGACGCTGGTGCACGCGACGTTTCCGCGCAGCTATATCGACCCCAACCGCAGCGAGGACGACATCGACCTTGCGATGCTGGACGGAGAGTGGGCTGAGCCAGTGGCCCCTTCTCAACCCTGCCTGCGGCTGGGTAACGGCCTGGTGTTCAGCAAGACTCCGACACTACAGCCGATCTACAGCCGCCGGCTTCATGCCAACGAAATCAAACACCGGATTGAAAGCTGCTGGCGGCCGTATCGCCATGCGCTGGAGGACGCGCTGGCCCAGTCAAGCACCCCGCAGGGTGAACGGTGGCACCTCAACCTCCATTCCATGCCGAGCAACGCGTATGTGCGCCTGGGGTTGCCGGACAAGCCGCTGGCCGACATCGTGCTGGGCAACCTGCATGGCGCCAGCTGCAGCGCGGCTTTCGCTGACTTCGTCGGGGACGAGTTCAAGCGGCAAGGCTACACCGTCGCACTGAACGACCCCTATGCGGGGCAAGACCTGGTGCGCACTCTTGGCCGGCCCGCACACGGACAGCACAGCCTGCAGATCGAAATCAACAGGTCGCTCTACCTCAACGAAACAACACGCGAGCCGAAGCGGCAGTTTCCTGAACTCAAGAAGCGCATTCACMTGGTGCTGCAGGCCATCGCGGGGTACATCAGGGAAGAAACCACCCACCCGAAACGCCACGTCAACATCAAGGACACAGCATGATCACCATCCCAAGCCGTCGGAAATTCCTGGGCATAGCGGCCGGCGCGGCGAGCGCGGTGGCGTGCCCGGCATTCAGCCAGCCGCAGGCTTACCCGAGCCGTCCCATTACCCTCATCGTGCCGTTCCCGCCGGGCGGGGCGGTGGACATCTCAGCACGCGCCATGGCCGACAAACTGGGCAGGCTGCTGGGCCAGCCGGTCGTGATCGACAACAAGGCCGGCGCAGGTGGCGCCATTGGCACCGGCATTGTTGCAAAGGCCGCGCCCGATGGCTATACGCTGGTCGTCACTTCGCAGTCGACCCATGTGGTCAATCCGGCGGTGTCACCCAACCTGCCTTATGACGCAGTGAACGATTTCGCCTACATCACGCTGATCGACAGGCTGCCGAACGTGCTGGTCGCCAGCGCCAAGCTCCCGGTCAAGACCTTTGCCGAATTTGTACGCTACGCCAAGGCCAACCCCGGCAAATTGAACTACGCATCGTCGGGCAACGGCTCGGTGGCACACCTGAGCATGGAGCTGCTCAAGTCGAAGCTGGGCCTGTTCATCACGCACATTCCCTACCGGGGCGCCGGACCGGCACTGACGGATCTGCTCTCGGGGCAGGTTCAGCTGACGTGGAACAACCTGCCCTCCAACCTGGCCATGCTGCAGAGCGGAAGCCTGCGCGCACTGGCCGTCGCCTCGCCGCTGCGCGCACCGCAGTTGCCTGATGTTCCCACCTTCGACGAACTCAAGCTGCCCGACCTGAACCTCACGTCGTGGACGGGGCTGGCAGCGCCGGCAAAAACGCCGGAGGCCATCATCCAGAAACTCTACGACGCGGTACGCACCATTCTTCGCGACAAGGACACGCTGGAAGCCTGGCGCAAACGCGGTGCGATGCTGYCCGAGAACGTGCGCCCCGCCGAATACCGGCAGGAAGTCATTCAACGCATCCGGTTCTTCAAGGATGTCGCTCAGGCCAACAAGATTGTTCTGGAATAGCCGCGCATGAACCTTCACCACCCCACCACGCTGCCGCAGCCAGACGGTTGACGCGCACATACACGCACCTGTGAGTTGCTGCCCCGTGGAAGACGAAATCTTCTCGGGCCTGGGCGAACTTTGCCCGCGAATATCCATACGGCGGTGATTGGGCTCCCGCTATCTATAGAAAACTTTGAGGAGTGAGGAATGAATTACAAGATGATCTGCCTGGCAGCGGTTGCTGCCGGTGCAATAGCACCCGTTGCCGCGTTGGCGCAAAGCACGGTAACGATCTACGGGAAGATGGATACGAGCTTCGAGAACTCGAAGACCGGCTCGGTCTCGCAGACGCTCATCACGGGCAACGCGTCCCGGTTCGGCTTCAAGGGAACCGAGGACCTGGGCGGAGGGCTCAAGGCCTTCTTCGGGATCGAGGCTGCGATCTCTTCCGACACCGGGGCGACGACCTCGCCGATGTACCGCAATTCGTTCGTGGGAATTGGCGGCGACTTCGGTGTGGTCAACATCGGGCGCATTGACTCGGCCGCGCCCAGCCGCACGCCGATCTATGCGATCCTGGGCCGCAACGTGGAGTACGTCATCCATGACGCCGGCGCCACCGCGATTGGCTCCTCCATCTTCAATGCACGCACCCGGGTGTCCAATGCCATCGGCTACGCCAGCCCGGTGATCAGCAACTTCGTTTTCCGCGCCGGCCATTACTTCAATGGTGAAGGCCTGCCGGAAACCGCGGCCGGCCCGGTCCGCTTTGAAAGCGACTACAAGCAGACCGAYGTCTCGCTGAGCTACGGCGAAGGCGGCGGCCCGCTGGGCCTGGGSGTCGGCTACGGAAGGGACAGCAAACGCGGCGGCGCCYTGCTCAATGATTTCAGGAACAAGTGGATGCTGGTGGGCTCCTACGACTTCGGCGAGATCCGGGCCTGGGCGGTTTACAACCGTGACAACTTTGAGGGCAATGCGCTGTCGCGCAGCAAGGTGGCGGCGCAGATGATCGGCGCTTCGTGGGACATCACGCCCAGCAGCAAGRTCATGGCCAACTACATCCGCAAGGATGTCCAGAGCGATCCTGCGGCCAAGCTCAAGCGCTTYCAGGCGGGCTACTCCTACAAGATGAGCAATCGCACTTCGCTGTACGGCTTCTATGACCGCTCGGACCCGAACAACCGCGTTGCCAATGACGTGATCCGTGTTTACGGGGTCGGCATTCAGCAYAACTTCTGAGCGCACAAAGGCACGCGATCAGTATCTCGTCCGCAAAGCCCGCCTCCGGCGGGCTTTTGTCATCAATGCACCGGCCAAGCCTTAGGCAAATTCAATCAATGGGTGTCAACTCCCCTTAGTCCCCGCACAGGCCCTTTTCAACCATGTCCAGCAGGCGCTCGCCGATCTGCTGCATCTGCGGGCCGATGAGGGGGCCCAGCGGGCCGTCAATCACCAGCATGGCCAGGCCGTGTACCGCCGACCAGGCGAGGAACTCAGCCCCGGGGCGGCGCTCGGGCGGCAACACGCCGGCGCCCACAAGTTTGTCGAGCGCGGCACCCAACAACTCGAAGGGGTCCAGGCCGCTTTCCCCTTTGCGCTCGGTGTCTGCCGGCGCGCCCTGGGCTCTTTCTTTCAGATCATCCGAGGGGCCAAAGGCCGTACGGAACAACCCGCTCTCTGCCTGCGCAAACCGCAAATAGCCGGCGCCAACCGCGCGCACGTTGGCGCGGGCGAATTCGGCTGGCGGCAAACCCTGGGGCAGCGCAGCCAGTTCGGCCTCCATCGCGCGGGCCACGGCCGCCAGCGCGGCTGAACGAACCGCATACAGCAAAGCTTGGCGGTTTTCAAAATGGCGGTAGGCCGCATTAGGCGCAACGCCCGCGCGGCGCGTGGCTTCGCGCAACACCACAGCCTCGGGCCCGCCGGCGCGGGCCAGTTCCACCCCGGCCTCCAGCAAGGCACGCCGCAGGTCCCCGTGGCGGTAAGTGCTGCGGGGCGGCGGGACTGGCTGGGAGGGAGGCGCGGTCGACATGGCTTGTTACTTATTTATGTGGACAGTGTTCATTATCTTTGCTATTCTTTTGTGGACGGTGTACACAATAC
>NZ_JBFUAZ010000026.1:0-16487 GCF_056406035.1 Polaromonas sp. P1_E1_2
GGCTTGCCGCCTGCCATCACGCCAGCTTGAAAGGCAGCTCGCGCGGCGCCGGTTTACCGGTGAGCTTCGCAATGGCATTGGCGAATGCCGGTGCCAGTGGCGGCAAGCCGGGCTCGCCCAGGCCCGTGGGCGCATCGGCGCTGGGCACGATGAAGACGGCAACCGTCGGCATGTCGGTGATGCGCGGCACCGGGAAGTCACCGAAGTTGCTTTGCTCGACCACACCGTCCTTGAGCGTGATGGCTGCACCCGGCAGGCACATCGACAAACCCATCAGCGCGGCACCCTGCACCTGCGCTTCAACGCTGGTCGGGTTGATGGCGAGGTTGCAATGCACGCCTGCGGTAATGCCGTGCAGCACCGGTACGTTGTCCTTGACGGATGCCTCAACCACATAAGCCACCACGGTGTTGAACGACTCATGCACCGCCACGCCCCAGGCGCGCCCGGCGGGCAAAGTGCGTTTGCCATAACCGGATTTGTCGACCGCCAGCTGCAGCGCGGCCGCATGGCGCGGGTGCTTGCCGCCAAACTGCTTCATGCGCCAGGCCACAGGGTCTTGCCCGCTGCTGCGCGCGACTTCGTCAATCAATGTTTCCATGACGTACGCCGTGTGGGTAGAGCCCACGCTGCGCCACCAGAGCACCGGCACATTGAGCTTGGGGTGATGTACGGACAACCGCATCGGGATGTCATAAGGCTCTTTCATGCCCTCAACCATGGTGCCATCCACGCCGTCCTTGACCATAAAGGCTTCAAACGGCGTCCCGCCGACGATGGACTGGCCGACGATGACGTGGTCCCAACCCAGGATATCGCCCTTGTCGTTAAAACCGATCTCGGCGCGATGCACATGCATGGGACGGTAGTAGCCACCCTTGATGTCGTCCTCGCGGCTCCACAGCGTACGCACTGCAGCCGTCAATCCTGCGCCGCGCGCCGCCTTCGCCACATTGCAAGCCTCCACCACGTAATCACTGGTGGCAATCGCGCGCCGGCCAAAACCGCCACCCGCCATCTGCACGTTCATCTTGATGTTTTGCGGCGCCACGCCCAGAGCCTTGGAAGCGGCCATCGTGTCCAGGCCCGGCATCTGCGTGCCCAGCCAGAGTTCGGCTTTGGCCTGAGCGCCCTGCCCGCTCAGCTGCACCGTGCAATTGAGCGGCTCCATGGGCGCATGGGCCAGATAGGGGAAGACAAACTCGGCGCTGATCTTTTTGGGCGCCGACGCCAGCTTGCTGATGTCGTCCTTGTATTTGAGCGCACCGGTTTTCTGCGCCAGCGCGCGATAGCTGGCCAGTTGCTGCACGCTGTCGACCTTCTCGACGCCACTGGTGTCCCACTCGACCTTGAGCGCATCACGGCCCTGCTTGGCGGCCCAGTAGCCCTCGGCCACCACGGCCACACCCTCGCCGCCGCGGTCCAGCGGCACGCGCAGCACGGCCTTCACGCCGGGAACGGCTTTGGCCGCGGTGTCATCCAGTGACTTGAGCTTGCCGGCAAACACCGGCGGGTGCGCCACCACTGCCGTCAGCATGCCGGGCAGGCGCACGTCGATGCCGTAGCTTTGCCCGCCGGTGGATTTGGCCCGCGCGTCGAGCCGGCCCGTGGGCTTGCCGATGATGCGGAACTGTTTCGGGTCCTTGAGCGTGACGGCCTCCGGCACCGGCAGCTTCATGGCCGCTTCGGCCAGCTCGCCGTACGTCAGGCGCTTGCCGCCGGGGCCAATCACCACGCCTTGCTGGGTGCGCAGGCTGCTTGCATCAACGCCCCATTGCTGCGCGGCGGCCGAGACCAGCATGGCGCGGGTGCGCGCGCCGAGCTCGCGGTACTGCGTGTAGGAGTTTTTGATCGAGCCCGAGCCGCCCGTGAGGTGCATGCCGAAAGCCGGATCCACATAAGCCGGGTCAGCGTTGCCATGCTGGCTCTTCACAAGGCTCCAGTCCGCGTCGAGTTCTTCGGCGAGGATCATGGGCAGGCCGGTTTGCACGCCCTGCCCGAAATCGAGCCGGTTGATCGTGACTGTCACCGTGCCGTCCTTGTCAATGCGCACAAAGGCCGAGGGCTGYTGGGTCGGCTTGAGGCTGGACGCAGCCGGTGCACCCGCTGTGGCCATGGTTTGCGCTTGCGTCAGCATCGGAAAAGCGCCGAGTGCAAAGCCACCGGCGGTTGCAACCTTGAGGAAACTGCGGCGAGGCAGTTCAGCATCTGCTATGGTTTTGGTAGCTGCTTGCGCTTTATGCATCAGGGCTTGAAGGCCYTTTGGCAGTTGAGCGGCGATGTCGAAGGTGTCTGWGGCGTTGGAATACATGGTGTTCTCCTTCTTTAAACCAGTTAAGCCAGTGCCTGGGCGGCGTCTTTGATGGCAGCGCGAAYGCGCACATAGGTGCCGCAGCGGCAGATATTGCCGGCCATGGCGCCGTCGATGTCGGCATCGCTCGGTTTGGCGTTGGACTTGAGCAAGGCGGTGGCGCTCATCACCTGGCCGCTTTGGCAATAGCCGCACTGCGCCACGTCATGTTTGACCCAGGCGTCCTGCACGGCTTTGCCGACGCGGTCGGTGGCCACGGCTTCGATGGTGGTGATCTTCTGGCCGGCAGCGGCAGAAATCGGCGTGATGCACGAGCGTATGGCCGCGCCGTTGAGATGCACGGTACACGCGCCGCACAGCGCCGCGCCGCAGCCGAACTTCGTGCCTGTCATGCCCAGCGTGTCACGCAAGGCCCAGAGGATGGGGGTGGATTGGTCGGCGTTGACGGATACGTCCTTGCCGTTGATGTTGAGGGTGGGCATCGTGGAACTCCTTGCGGTTTTTGTTAGGGGGAAATCAAAAGGGAGAAAARGGGAGCGCTACTTGTCGAATTTATATTCGCTTAAATCAGGGTTTTATCCGTAAAAACTTGGGCATGCAGAAATGAGGGGTATTGCCTTTCAGAGGCGTTTCAAAGATTCAGGCCTTGATGGCGTCCCAGCACAGCGTAAAAGCCGCCTGATGCACCGCCTCGTCATCGGGCAGCACCTGGGTGCGTATCAGGTTGGCGGTTTCCCGCACCGAGCCCACCAGGGTAGCCGTTAACAACGGCAAGGGCACAGGCTTGAAAATCTCCTGCTTCTGGCCCTCCTCGATCAATGCAAAGAAGCTCGCCGCCAGCCGGGTCGACAACTCGCGGTTTCCCTGCGTGAACCAGGGAGAGTTGTAGTACTGCTCCTGGAACACGACCTCGGCATAACGCTCCAGCCGGTGCCGCAGCAGGTTGCCCCAGAGGCGGCGCACACGGCTGCGCAGGGGGGTCCCGGGTACGACACCATCCATCAGGCGCAGCATGGTCGCGGTTTTGGCTTCTTCATAGAGCTGGCTGATCAGCTCGTCCTTGGACGGGTAATAGACGTACAGCGTGCTGGTGGCGATGCCGGYCGTGCGGGCAATGTCGGCCATGGTCAGGCCGCTCAGACCGGTCTGGGCCACCAGGTTGAAGGTGGCCTCGGCAATAGCGCGCTGCTTTTCATCGTCTTTGGGCTTCATGGAAGGGTGTGAATATAAACGAATATTAATTCGGTATCAAGCCCGCCCTCTACCGAGGTCTACCGCAGGCAAGGACATGGCCTCTGCGGGCACAATCAGAGCCATGAGCCAGCCCACCCTCTCCATTGCCGACCTGCGCAAAAGCTATGAACGCGCCGAACTCAACGAAGACGCATCAGCCGCAGACCCACTCCAGCAATTCGACCAGTGGCTGAAAGAAGCCATCGCCGCCGAAGTGCCCGAACCCAACGCCATGACGCTGGCCACCGTGGCCAGCAACCTGCGCCCCTCCACCCGCATCGTACTGATCAAGGGCTATGACGAGCACGGCATCACCTGGTTTACCAACTACGACAGCCGCAAGGGACAAGAACTGGCGGGCAACCCCTATGCGGCGTTGCAATTTCACTGGATAGAGCTCGAGCGCGTGGTGCGCATTGAAGGCGTGGTCGAAAAAGTCTCTGCTGAAGAAAGCGACGCTTACTTCAGCACCCGCCCGCTGGATTCGCGCATAGGCGCCTGGGCCAGCCCGCAAAGTGAGGTGATTTCAGGGCGCAGCGTGCTGGTGACCAATGCAGCCAAATACGGTGCGAAATTTTTGCTGCAGCCGCCCCGCCCGCCGCACTGGGGCGGCTACCGCCTCAAGCCCGACAACTGGCAGTTCTGGCAAGGACGGAAAAGCCGGCTGCATGACCGGCTGCGGTATACGCTGCAGGGTGATGCGGGGTGGTTGCGTGAGCGGCTGGCGCCCTAGAGACCGTCAGTCATCCATCGTCTTCCATGGAGAAAAAATGAAACGTGACGAAATTGCCCCGTCGGCACCGACCACCGAAGACCGCCTCCACATCTTGTTAGGAAGACTAGTTCACGCCTTCGGACGCTTCGACTTCAACATCGGTCTCCAGCTCAAATGGATGGGACCATATTGCGGGGAAAAAGTAGAACATCTGCTAAACGCTCGCATGCCATTTGCCATACGACTGGACGCACTCGAACCGCTAGTGATGAAACTTTACTGCCACGAGGATGAAGACGCAATGCGCGACTTTTCTCGATGGTTCGAACACGCGAGAACTGTGAAGGCCCTTCGTAACGATTTCGTCCATGGGCGTTGGGCTGTTTACCCAAGTAGATCTGCTATTGAACCGAAGATCGAATTCATCGCCCTTAACTGGGAGATGGAGCAAGCCAAACAGATTCCCCCTATGTCAATTAAGCTAGAGGAATTAGGGGAGGCTGTCAGAACCTTGGAGTTCCTTTTCAATGACTACTGGAAGTTGACGGAGCACTATGAGAGCAATTGCCGACCGCCCACTTGCTTAGCGCGCCGAGGGCACAACTTGCCATCGTGACCGTTCTAACTACCGTAGACATTATTTGGTCTACCTAAGCCATTGATACAAATGGCACTTACGCTCTACACCGGTTGCGTACCCCGCAGCTCAATGGGCTGATGCGCCACCGCCGCCAACTGCTCCGCACTGACCAAACCCGGCGCAATCTCCGCCAGTGGCACCAGCACAAAAGCCCGCTGCATCATGCGCGGGTGCGGCACCGTGAGATGTTCTGATTCGATGCGTGCGCTGCCGTAGAGCAACAAGTCCAGGTCCAGCGTTCGCGGTGCGTTGCGGTACGGCCTTTCGCGGCCTGCCTGCTGTTCGATCTGTTGCAGGTGATCCAACAAGGCGGGAGCGGTCAACCCGGTTTCGAGTTCGACGACGGCGTTGAGGTAGTCGTTACCAGGGGCCGCAGATTCCTCGCCCGCGTCGGTATCCAGCGGCGCTGTTTTATAGAGACTGGAAGATTGGCGGACCTGCGTGAGCGGCAACCGGCCTATCGCCTGAACGGCTTGCCGCAGTGCCGCCGCAGCATCGCCGAGGTTGGCGCCCAGGGCAACGTAGGCGCTGACCACCTGAGCCTCAGGAATTTGACGCGTTATCCGATGAAGGCGAAGAAGCCTCGCCGCCCGCGCCTTCGGCACTGCCTGCCCCATCTGCACCACCGCGATTGGCCGGCTTGCGGCGGCGGCGGCGTTTTTTGGCSGGTGCGRCRTCGCCCKGCTSGCCAGACGCATCCGCCGCATCGGGCACGGTGCGTTCGGCATGGCTTGTCTGGCCCAAACCAGGCTCGGCATCAACACGTTTGACGCGAACCCGAGGCGCCTGCGGCTTGTTCTGCTGCGCCTGACGCGCCTCTTCAATCATGGCGTGGCGTTCGTCGTCGTAGGCGGTGCTGAATTTCTCCCACCACTCGGCGAGCTCCATTTCGATCTCGCCGGTCTGCGCGCGCAGGCGCAGGAAATCAAAGCCGGCGCGAAAGCGGGGCTGGTCCAGCAGCGAATACGGTGCGCTGCCCGTGCGTTTTTCAAAGCGGGGCTGCATGGTCCAGATCTCGCGCATGTCGGTGCCCAGCTTGCCGCGGCCCGAGACATCGCCGATCTTGGCGTTGAAGGCATCGTCAATCGCATCCTGCAGCGCGGGCATGAGGGGCTCGCCGCGCTTTTTGCGCCGCTCCCAGCCCTCGCGTACATCAAACCACAGTACACACGACAGCAAGAAGCTGGGCGCCACGGGCTTGCCTTCGCCGACGCGTCGGTCGGTGTCTTGCAGGGCCAGCTTCAGGAAGGGCTCGTCGGCGTTTTCCACCACCACATCAAGCAGCGGATAAATGCCGGTGCCCAGGCCCAAGAACTTGAGCTGCGCGATGCTGGCCAGCGAATGGCCGGTCTGCAGCAGCTTGAGCATTTCGTCAAAAAGACGCGACTGCGGCACGTCGGCCAGTAAGCCCTTCATCTCGCGTAGCGGGGCAACGGTCTTGTCTTCAAACTTGAAGCCCAGCGCGCTGAGCTTGGCGGCAAAACGCACGGCGCGGATGATGCGAACCGGATCTTCGCGGTAACGCACGGCCGGGTTGCYGATCATGCGGATGATCTTTTTCTTCGCGTCCCTGATGCCGTTGTGATAGTCGACCACGACCTGTGTTTCGGGGTCGTAGTACATCGCGTTGATGGTGAAGTCGCGGCGGGCGGCGTCTTGCTCGATCGGGCCCCAGACGTTGTCGCGCAGCACCCGGCCGGAGGCATCGACCGCATGCTTCATGCCGGCGAGTTCGCTCTTGCTGGTGCGCTCGTTGCCACCGACCTGCTCGGCCAGGCTGCTGTCGAGATGCGCGCGGAAGGTCGAGACCTCGATCACTTCGTGCTCACGCCCGCGGCCATAAATAACGTGCACAATGCGAAAGCGCCGGCCGATGATGAAGGCACGGCGAAACAGCGACTTGACCTGCTCGGGCGTGGCGTCGGTAGCAACGTCGAAATCCTTGGGGCGCAGGCCGACCAGCAGGTCGCGCACCGCGCCGCCCACGATATAGGCCTCGTAACCGGCGTCTTTGAGGGTGCGCACCACGTCCATGGCGCGGTCGTCCACCAGGGAGACATCTATGCCGTGTTCCTTGACGGTGACATCCTGGCGCTGGCCGAAAGGTGATTTTTTGACCCGCTTGGCGCCGGGATCCGTGCTGTCTGATTTGCCAAACAGCTTGTCGATAAATTTTTTGATCATGGAAAACTAGTGAAACAGGTCAAGTATGCGCCATCCGCGCTCTGTCGCCAGCGCCCGCAGGCGCTCGTCCGGGTTGGTCGCGACGGGGTGGGTGGCCTTCTCCAGCAGAGCAATATCGTTCATGGAGTCGGTGTAGAACGTGGTTTCCACGTCGCTCCAGCCCAGGTTCCGGGCCGCCAGCCATTGTTCCACGCGGGTGACCTTGCCCTCGCGGGCCGAGGGCACGCCCTTAATCTCGCCGGTCAGCCAGCCCTGGGCGTCGCGCTCCAGCTCGACGGCGATCAGCTCTTTCACGCCGAAAGCGTCGGCAATGGGGCGCGTCACGAACTCGTTGGTGGCGGTGACGATGACCAATTCATCGCCCGCGGCGCGGTGGCTACCTACCAGCTCCAAGGCCTGTTTTGTAATGGCTTTTTGCACCACGTCCCGCATGAAATGTGCGTGACCAGCTCCTGAATTGATAGCGCCCTGCTTGCGGATGGCTTCCGTGGCAAAGCGCACGTATTCGTGGATGTCGAGCGTGCCGGCGCGGTAGTGCTCAAAAAACTCGTTGTTGCGGCGCTTGAACTCGGTGCTGTCGCACCAGCCCAGCGCGATGGTGAATTCTCCCCATTCGTAGTCGGAATCGATGGGGATCAGCGTGTGATCGAGGTCAAAAAGAGCAATCTTGCGGGGAACAGTCATTTGGCAGTCGCAGTCACGGCAGTCACTTATTCACTCTCCAGCATCGACTTGATCAGGGGGATGGTGATGGCGCGTTTCGTTTGCAAGGCATAGGCATCCAGTTGGTCCAGCAGTTGCATCAGGCTGCCCAGGTCACGCGAAAAGCGGGTCAGCATGAAGTCCATCGCCTCGTCGCTCAAAAACACGCCACGCGCATCGGCCTCGCGCCGCAACACGGCGCGCCGCTCGGTTTCGGTCAAGGCCTGCAGGGCAAACACATGGCCCCAGCCGAGGCGGGTACGCAGGTCTTCGCGCAGCGCCAGGTCGGCCGGCGGCATCTGGCCGGCGGCCAGCACCCAGCGCGGGCGGCCGTCCGGTGCGCTGAGCGCGTTCACAAACCAGTTGAAGGCGGCCTGCTGCTGCACCGCGGTGTAGAGATGGCAGTCGTCCAGGATGACGGCCGCCCAGGATTCGTTGAACTCGGGCGGCTCCAGCATGGAGGCGTCCATCCAGCCGCTGGCCGCGCCCTGCTCGCGCAGCGTTTCGCGCACGGCCTTGAGCAAATGGGTTTTGCCGCTGGCGGCTTCACCCCAGAGGTAGGTGGGCACCGGTGAGCGCAGCGTGTTGCCGGCCCACAGCTCCAGATGTTTGAGCGCGGCTTCGTTCGGCCCGCCAAAAAAATTGGCGAACGACGGGGCGGAAGCCAGCCCGATGTCCAGCGCAATCTGTTTCATGCCCGCCATGCGTTCATCCTGACCCTGTTCAGCCTTAGCCGGCCTTGTTGTAAAGCCGGCTGGCCATATAGCTGGCTTTAATGCGGCGTATGCCCACCAGCAGCACCGCACTGGCCGGCAGCGCCACCAGCACACCGACAAAGCCGAACATCTGGCCGAAAGCCAGCAAGGCAAAGATCACCGCCAGCGGGTGCAGGCCAATGCGCTCGCCCACCAGGCGCGGCGTGAGGTACAGGCTTTCCACCAGTTGCCCAATGCCGTAGACCACGGCAACCATGACGATCGCCTTGAGCGAAGCGAACTCCAGCAGGCCGGCCAGCACCGCCAGCATCAGGCCCAGGCCAAAGCCCAGGTAAGGAATGAACATCGCCAGGCCCGTGAAAACGCCGATGGGCAGGGCCAGATCCAGACCGAACAGCGCCAGCCCCACCGCATAAAACACCGCCATGATCAGCATGACCAGCAATTGGCCGCGCAGGTACTGGCCCAGCACCGAGTCGGCTTCGTCAGTGAAGCTGTCAAAACCCGCACGCAGGTGCGGCGGCACCAGTTCAAGCACACGGGCAACAAATTTGTCCCAGTCCATCAGGAGGTAAAACAGCGCCACGGGAATCAGCACCGCATTGCCGATGATGGCCAGCGCCACGCTGCCGCCCAGCTTGAGTGACGACATCAGCGAGCCGAACAGGTCTTCAAAATTGGCATTGAGGTACTTGAGTACAAAGGCCTTGATGCTGCCCACGTCCAGCGCGACATGGATGCCGAACTGCGCCAGCCACGGCGCCAGGCTGGTGTTGAGCCTGTCGGCCAGCAACGGCACCTGCTCGCGCAGCACGGGCAGCTCCTTGGCCATGATGGGCACGATCAGCAAAAAGAGGCCGAACAGCGCCACGATGAAGAGGAACTCCACCAGCACCACCGCCACCACGCGCGGCAGGCGGCCCTTGCCCATGTCGTCCAGCCGGTTCACGAGCGGCGTCAACGCATAGGCCAGCACGGCTGCAATGACAAAGGGCGCCAGCACCGGCCCCAGCAGCCACAGCGCCAGGATGACCAGCGCGGCGATGGCGCACCAGGCGGTGGCGCGTTTTTGGGTGGTGGTGAATTGCATACAGCCTTGGGTTGAGCTTGCCGGAAGGAACCCTGGAAAAAGTCCCTGGAAAGGCCCGAAAGGTGCCTGATGGGCAGCCTTTAGAATCTCAGGCTGAATTCTATCGGGCTTGCAGGCCGCTTCCGGGCTGCAAATCCGCCTTCTGACCGCCTGCCCTCCCACTGCATCAAAGCCGACACATGACCACCTCCTCCACTTCCCCCCTGAGCTACAAAGACGCAGGCGTCGACATCGACGCAGGTGACGCGCTGGTCGAACGCATCAAGCCGCTGGCAAAAAAAACCATGCGGGAAGGCGTTTTGGCGGGTATTGGCGGTTTTGGCGCCCTGTTTGAGGTGCCCAAGCGCTACAAGGAGCCCGTGCTGGTCAGTGGCACCGACGGCGTGGGCACCAAGCTCAAGCTGGCCTTTGAATGGCAGATGCACGACACCGTGGGCATMGACCTGGTGGCCATGAGTGTCAAYGACGTGCTGGTRCAAGGCGCCGAGCCGCTGTTCTTYCTGGACTACTTCGCCTGCGGCAAGCTGGATGTGGACACGGCTGCGGCTGTGGTCGGCGGCATTGCCAAAGGCTGTGAATTAAGCGGCTGCGCGCTGATCGGCGGCGAGACCGCCGAGATGCCCGGCATGTACCCCGCGGGCGAATACGACCTGGCCGGCTTTGCCGTGGGTGCGGTCGAAAAGTCCAAAATTTTGACCGGCAAGGACGTGAAGCCCGGCGATGTGGTGCTGGGCCTGGCCAGCAGCGGCGTGCATTCCAACGGTTTCAGCCTGGTGCGCAAGTGCATTGAACGCGCCGGCGCTGCGGCTCCGGCGAAGCTTGACGGCAAGCCTTTCAAGCAGGCCCTGATGGAGCCTACCCGCCTGTACGTCAAGAACGTGCTGGCCGCGCTGGCTGCCCACCCGATCAAGGCGCTGGCCCACATCACCGGCGGCGGCTTGCTGGAAAACATTCCGCGCGTGCTGCCCGAAGGTACGGCCGCCCACCTCAAAAAGGGCAGCTGGCCGCAAACCGAGCTGTTCGCCTGGCTGCAAAAAACCGCCGGTATCGACGACTTCGAGATGAACCGCACCTTCAACAACGGCATCGGCATGGTCGTCGTGGTGGACGCCGCCAATGCGCAAGCCACAGCCAAAACCCTGCGTGACGCCGGCGAGCAGGTGTATGAAATCGGTGTGATCGCACCCAAGGGCGACGGCGCCGCCGTCACGGTCGGCTAAGCCTGCCGCAACCGCCCTCTCGCGCCCCGCGACCTGGGGCTGTCCGCTCCCTCGGCCGGGCCGTTTTGCTACAAAAACACTAGCTGCGTGCGCCCGTGGCGCTTGGGGTCACTGGACTTTTTGTTATTTATGTATCAAACTGTTCCATCGATCCGTCTTTGGAGCAGTCATGCCGGTTATCGCAGTCGTCAACCGCAAGGGAGGCAGTGGCAAGAGCACGCTGGCCGCGCACATCGCCGCCTGGTGCGCTCGCAATGGCAGCTCGGTCATGCTGGGCGACGTAGACCGCCAGCAGTCGGCGCGAAGCTGGCTCAAGCGCCGGGACCCCGCGCTGCCCGCCATCGCGCCCTGGGCCGTCGATCAGAAAAACATGCTGCGTGTGCCCACCGGCATCACGCACGTGGTGCTTGACACGCCGGGCGGCATGCACGGCTTTGAGCTGGCGCGCGTGGTGATGTTTGCCGATGTCATCGTCATGCCGGTATGCAATTCAATGTTTGACCGCGAATCGGCCGCGCAGTGCCACGCCGAGCTGATGGCGTTGCCGCGCGTGGCCAGCGGCCGCTGCCGGCTCGCCACGGTGGGCATGCGCATCGACGGGCGCACCAGCGCCGCAAAAACGCTGCAGGCGTGGTCTGAGAGCCTTGGCATGCCTTTCCTGGGCGCCCTGCGCGAAACCCRGCTGTATGTACGCAGCCTGGAGCGCGGCATGACGATATTTGACCTGCCGGCCAGCGCCGCAACGCAAGACCTGCAGCAGTGGCAACCGATCCTGGAGTGGCTGCGTCCCACGTTGTATCCGCCGCAAGCCGCCAACGACGCGCCCGAAAGGGGGCACGCGACAGTGCCGGCCAAAGCCCCGGTCCGGATGATCGCGCCCCTGCCTTCGACCGCCGCAACGCTGGGTGCCCGGCTGCTCAACCCACCGCCCGCAGCCAAAGCCGCGTCCACGCGYCTGGGCAGCTCGCTTCCCAACAGCCTCATGCCCGCACAGGAATCCCTGGTGCATGGCGCGCGCATGTCCGCACWAAGCACCGCACGCGCGGTCGGCCGGCCTGTGCAGGTCAGCACGGCGCCGGCCATGTCGCGCAATGTGGACTCTCCTGACGGCATGCAGATTCCGCATTTCCTCAAGCGCGGCACCTGACTCGCCCTTCCTCCCGGCGTCCGGCGCACCGCGTCAGGAGGCCGCCAGCTCCTTGCGCACTTCTTGCGCGGCCCGCACCATGTTGCCGAGCGCCGCTTCGGTTTCCGGCCAGCCCCGCGTTTTCAGCCCGCAGTCGGGATTGATCCAGAGGTTTTCCGCCGGGATCACGCTGGCGGCCTTTCGCAGCAAGCGCACCATGGCGTCCACGGTCGGAACGCGCGGTGAATGGATGTCATACACGCCCRGCCCGATTTCATTGGGATACCTGAAGGCGCCAAAGCCGCGCAGCAGTTCCATGTCGGAACGGCTGGTCTCGATGGTGATCACGTCGGCGTCCATTGCGGCGATTTCCGGCAGGATGTCGTTGAATTCGGCGTAGCACATGTGGGTGTGGATTTGCGTCTCGTCGCGCACACCCGAGGCACTGATGCGAAAAGCCCGCGTGGCGGCGCGCAGGTACGCGGCCCAGCTCGCACGGCGCAGCGGCAATCCTTCACGAATGGCCGGCTCGTCAATCTGGACGATGCCGATGCCGGCCCTCTCAAGGTCCACCACCTCGTCGCGCATGGCCCAGGCGATCTGCTCGCAGGTCAGGCTGCGCGGCTGGTCGTCGCGCACAAAGGACCATTGCAGGATGGTGACGGGGCCGGTCAGCATGCCTTTCATCGGCAGCTTCGTCAGGCTCTGCGCATGGGCCGTCCATTCGACCGTCATGGGTACAGGTCTCGCCACATCGCCGAAGATCACCGGCGGCTTGACGCAGCGCGAGCCGTAGGACTGCACCCAGCCGTTGGCCGTGAAGGCAAAGCCGTCAAGCTGCTCGCCGAAGTACTCGACCATGTCGTTGCGCTCGGCTTCTCCATGCACCAGGACGTCAAGGCCCAGTGCCTCCTGCTTGCGTACCGCCAGCGCAATCTCGGCTTCCATCTTTTCACGGTAGCCCGCCGCGCCGAGTTCGCCGCGTTTGAACGCTGCGCGCGCAGCGCGGATCTCCGGCGTCTGCGGGAAGGAACCGATGGTGGTGGTGGGCAGCGGCGGCAGCGCAAGGCGGGCGCGCTGCATTGCCTGGCGCACCGGAAAAGGTGAGCTGCGGCTATCGTCGCCTGCAACGCTGCGTGCAAGACGCAATGCCACGTCGGCCCGGTGCACACGGGGGCTGCGCCGGCGCGCCGCAACAGCCGCGCGGGCTGAAGCGAGCTCCCTGGCAACCGGAGACTCTTCTCCCGTGAACGCCGCGCGCAACATGCGCAGTTCGCCCAGTTTTTCCACCGCGAATGCTAACCAAGAGCGCAATTCCGCATCCAGCGCGCTCTCGGCTGCAAGGCTGAAAGGCACGTGCAGCAGCGAGCAGGAGGGTGCGATCCAGAGTTCGCCCTGGTGCCTGGCTGTCACCGCGCGCAGCTTCGCCAGCGCCATGTCGGGGTCTGTGCGCCAGATGTTGCGGCCGTCCACAATACCCACCGACAGCACCTTGTGCGCAGGCAGCCAGTCGGCCACCCCCACCAGTTCCTCGGGTGCACGCACCGCATCGACATGCAAGCCCGCCACCGGCAACTGGCAGGCCAGCCTCAGGTTGTCGGCCAGCGGCGAAAAGTAGGTGGCCAGCAGCAGCTGGGGTGCGTTGCGGGCCAGCTGCGAATAGCTGCGCTCAAAGGCGTAGCGCCACCGCTCGGGCAAATCCAGGCCCAGGATGGGCTCGTCCATCTGCACCCACTCCACACCTTGCGCCTTCAGCCGCCGGAGAATCTTCGCATACACCGGCAATAGTTTGTCGAGCAGGCTGAAGCGGTCAAAGCCGGGCTCATCGCCGCCTGTCTTTTCCTTGCCAAGCCACAGAAAACTCAGTGGCCCGAGCAGCACCGCCTTGACCCGGTGGCCAGCGCCCTGGGCCTGCGTCACTTCATCGAACAGGCGCTCCGAAGCAAGGCTGAATTGCGTGGCCGCATTGAACTCAGGCACCAGGTAGTGGTAATTGGTGTCAAACCATTTGGTCATTTCCAGCGCGAAGCTGCCGCCGCCCGCCTTGCCATCCGCGCACGCACAGTCGGCACTGTGTGCAGGGTCGCTGTGTGCATTCACGCCGCGCGCCATGGCGAAGTAGCGGCTGAGCGAAGGCTCCCGGCCGGTGAAGCCAAAGCGCGCCGGCTCGCAACCCAGCATCTGGATGTGATTGGCCACGTGGTCGTAAAAAGCGAAGTCGCCTACCGTGGCAAAGTCCAGCCCGGCTTCTTTCTGCACGGCCCAGTGCCGCTCGCGCAGGCCGGCTCCGGTGGCTTCCAGTGCAGCCAGGTCAATCTCGCCGCGCCAGTGTTTTTCGAGCGCGAATTTCAGTTCCCGGTTCGCGCCCATGCGCGGAAAACCCAGGGTATGTGTGTGGACCATCCAGTTATCTCCCAATGCAAATCAATCACAGAAGAACGCATGGTCGGCCAGATTCAACTATTATTCAAACGAAAGATATTGCCTTTCAATATGAAAATAATTGATTCACCGATTAATCTGCTGATCGATCTGCAGGGAATAACTGATGAGCCCGTCCATCCTTGAACTGCGCCACCTGCGCACGCTGATCGCCCTGCGCGACAGCGGCAGCCTGGTGCGCGCGGCGCAATTGCTCAACCTCACCCAGTCGGCGCTCTCGCATCAGGTCAAGCTGCTCGAAGAGCGCTACGCCACGCCGCTGTTCGAGCGCAAGTCCGTACCCCCTCAGTTCAGCACCACGGGCCTCAGGCTGCTGGCGCTGGCCGACGCGGTGCTGCCGCAAGTCGAGGAAGCCGAGCGCGATGTGGTGCGGCTGGCCACCGGGCGTTCAGGCCAGTTGCGCATCGCTGTGGAATGCCACACCTGTTTTGACTGGCTGATGCCGGCCATGGATTCGTTTCGCACGCGCTGGCCCGAGGTGGAACTGGACATCGTTTCGGGCTTTCACCCCGACCCGATTGCACTCGTGCTGCAGGACCGCGCCGACATCGCCATCGTCTCCGAAGAAGACGCCAGCGAAACCGTGGATTTCCACCCGCTGTTCCGCTTTGAAATCATGGCGTTGCTGGCGAATGAGCATGCGCTGACGGCCAAAACACATCTCACGGCCAGGGACTTCGCCAACGAGACCCTGATCACCTACCCGGTACCTGACGAAATGCTCGACGTGGTGCGCCAGGTGCTGGAGCCGGCCGGCGTCAAGCCTGCGCGCCGTACGACCGAGCTGACGATTGCCATGCTGCAGCTGGTGGCCAGTGGCCGCGGTATCGCCGCCCTGCCCAAATGGGCCGTGCAAAGTTACCTGGACAGAGGTTACGTGAGCGCAAGGCCGATCGGCAAAAAGGGCCTGACTGGGCGCCTCTATGTTGCTTGCACGCAAGCCATGTCAGGCCGGCCCTGGCTGGAAGACTTTGTGGCGATCACACGGGAAAGCTGCTTTCTCWCGCTCAGCGAGATCGAACTTCTTTGAGAGAAAGTGCCTGCAGCGCCCTGTAGACGGGCGCAAGCAGCTATTAAATCAATAGCAACAACCGGAGCAGGCAAACCGGGGACACAGCAGGGAAACTCAGTGGCGGCTTTGGCGCAGCTGGGTCAGCCGCTCGGCCATAGTGTCAATGTCGAGCGCATCTTCGGCGTTGGCAAGATAGATTTCCAGGTCGGCAATGGCCCGCTCGGGCTCGCCATGCGCGGCCCAGGCCAGGCCGCGGTCGCGGTATTCGGTCCATGCTTCCGGCTGCAGAACAATCAGGCGGTCCTGCACGGGGATGAGGCGCTGCCAGTCTTCCTGTGTCTTGTGGATTTCCTTGAGATTGCGCAACATGCGGCTGATGATTTCGCGCGGCGGCGCCGACTGCAGGTACAGCCCCATCGGCACCTCGAACTCTTCGTCGGCGCTGCTGCGTTGCCGGAAAGGCTCCAGCCGCTCGGACAACTCTTCGCGACTGAGCGACTGGCCGCTGAACGGATCAATCACAACCTGGCCTTTGGGCAGGTTGACCTTCACCATGAAATGCCCGGGAAAGGCCACGCCGCGCGCGTTGAGGCCCAGGCCCAGGGCCAGTTCAAGCCACAGCACCGCCAGCGTGATGGGAATGCCGCGGCGTGTGCGCAGCACGGCATTCAGGTAGCTGTTGTCGGGGTCGTAGTAATCATTAACGTTGCCGCCAAAGTTCAGGTCGTGAAAAAAGAACTGGTTCAGTGCCCGCAGGCGCTGCAGCGCGGGAGCATCGGCAGGCAGGCGGCGCTTGAGGCGGGCCAGCAGCTGGTCTACGTCGCCCAGCACCTGCTGTACATCAAGGTCGGGGTATTCGTCCTGCGCCAGGCTGACGGCGGCCTCCAGCAGGGGGAAATGCTCGTCGCTTTCCACAAGGCTGGAGAAATACTGCAATGGAGACGGTACGGTCAGATTTAATTGCATACCCTACTGTCTCATAAACCGGCGCAAAAAGGGAATCAAGGAATGCCCTTGAAGAGTCTGAAAAAGGCGACAGCTCAGTGTTTCAGGAGTTTTCGCACCTTCAGGCCCGACGCCCATAGCGCTATAAAAT
>NZ_JBFUAZ010000027.1:0-16016 GCF_056406035.1 Polaromonas sp. P1_E1_2
ACAGTACACTGACCCGAAAGCCGTAAATCAGCTGGGCCAGCAGGTCGCGCCCCCGGTCGTCGGTGCCCAGCAGGTTGGCGCGCGTCGGCTTCGAGGGGTTGGGCTCTTTCGCAAAATAATTGAGGGTGTTGGGCCCGTAGGGATTGAGGGTGTACAACGCGAAATTGCTGCCACGCGCCAGCCGTTCCTGGATATAGGGATCGAGGTAATCGGTGGTCGTGTCGAAGTCACCCCCAAAGGTCTTCTCGCTGTAGTCCTTAACCATGGGAAAGTAATAGCCTCCCTCATAGCGCACCAGCAGCGGCCGGTCGTTGGAGACGAGCTCGGCACAAAGACTGAGCACCACCAACGTACAGAACACCACCAGGCTGTAAAACCCCAGCTTGTTGCGCCGAAAACGCCTCCAGGCGCGCTTGGCGGGAGAGTTCGAAACGTACTTTTCTTGTACAGCGTCGCCGCGGACCGGGCTTTGCCCGTCCGCAGGAGGCGTCCCCTCGGGGGGAAGGCCGCCGGAGGTGGCTTCAGGGGGGTTAATCGAACCGTACACGCGGATCCACCCAGACATAAGACAAATCGGAAATCAGCTTGGTGAACAGGCCGATCAAGGTAAACAGGTAGAGCGTGCCCAGCACCACCGGGTAGTCGCGCCGGATGATGCTTTCATAGCTGAGCAGCCCCATGCCATCCAGCGAGAACAGGGTTTCGATCAGCAGCGCACCGGTGTAGAACGAGCTGATAAAGGCGGCCGGGAAGCCGGTGATGAGGGGAATCAGCGCATTGCGGAACACATGCTTCCACAGCACCTGGCGCTCACCCAGGCCCTTGGCGCGGGCCGTGAGCACGTATTGCTTGCGGATTTCCTCCAGGAAGGAGTTCTTGGTCAGCATGGCCGTGACTGCGAAGCTGCCCAGCACCATGGCCGTGACCGGCAAGGTGATATGCCAGAGGTAATCGGTGATGCGCGCACCCCAGCTCAAAGTCTCCCAATTGGGCGAGGTCAGGCCGCGCAACGGAAACCACTGCAACTGGCCGCCGAAGATCACCAGCAGCGCGACACCCAGCACAAAGCCAGGAATGGCATAGCCGGTCAGCACCAGCAAGGTTGTGACGAAATCGAAACGCGAGCCGGCACGCACCGCCTTGGCGACGCCCAGTGGCACAGCCACCAGGTAGCTGATGAAGAAGGTCCACAAACCCAGGCTGATGGAAACCGGGAGCTTTTCCTTGACCAGTTGCCAGACCTCCTTGTTGTGGAAGAAGCTTCTGCCAAGGTCAAAGCTCAAAAACTGCTTGAGCATCAGGTAAAAGCGCTCGGGCGCCGGCTTGTCGAAACCATAGAGCGCCTTGATCTGCTCGACGCGTTTCGGGTCGACGCCCTGCCCACCCCGGTAGCTCAGGCCGCCACCCTCGGCACCGCCTCCACCGCTGGGGCCGGCCTTGGCCTCGGCCATGTATTGCTCCACCGGCCCGCCCGGCACGAACTGCGTCACCACAAAGGTGATCAGCAACACCCCGAACAAAGTCGGGATCATCAAAAGACAGCGTTTGAGAATGTAGGCAAACATGATCGATCAAACTCCCGCCAAACCCGGTGGGCAGCGCGGAACTGGCTTTGCCGGGCCGCAGCTGCCGCCCCCTGCAAGGGGGGAAGGCGTTACGCGAAGCGAACGTCCGACGGGGGTGTTCATTTTTTCCACCAGGTATCGATGATCCAGGTCTCGCCTGGCGCATAGGGTGGCATCTGGCCCGGCATGGCAAGGCGGCGTGCGTTATAGACCACGCGATGGGTGCCGGCCGTCCATTCCGGCAGCAGGTAGTGGCTGTGCGCCACGATGCGTTCCAATGCACGGCAGGCGGGCAACAACTCGGCCTTGGTTTTGGCGCTGGTCATTTTGGTGATCATGGCATCAATCGCGGGATTGGCGGCTCCGCTGAAGTTACCCGACTCCTCAGTGGCGGCGGCCTTGCTACCGAACATGTCGGCGAACTCCTGACCCGGGTTGTTGGTGCCACCGTAGGCGATGGAGATGATGTCGAACTCGAATTTATCGAGGCGCTGCTGGTAGAGCGCGAAGTCGACCTGCCGRAAGTTGAGCTGGATGCCGAGCTTTTCGAGGGCGCGTATCCAGGGCGAAATCGTGCGCACACCGCCCTCGTTGCTATCCAGGTATTCCAGCACCATAGCCTCGCCTTTGGCGTTGCGCAGCTTGCCGTCCCGAACCTCCCAGCCGGCTTCCTTCAGGAGCACCTGGGCACGGCGCAAATTAGCGCGCAGCGAAGAGTCGCCGTCAGTGCGCGCCGGCACGTACATGGCGCCGAATGCCGCTGCGGGGATGTCCTGGCGCCAGGGTTCCATCAAAGCCAGCTCTTCGGGCTTCGGCAGTCCGGTGGCCTGGCAATCGGTGTTTCCGAACAGGCCGGTCACGCGCTGGTAGGCGTTGTAAAACAACTGGCGGTTCATCCACTCGTAGTCGATCGCCAGTCCCAGAGCTTCCCGCACGCGCGGGTCCTTGAGCTTTTCACGCCGACTATTTAGCACATAGCTCTGGAAACCCGTGGGCAGGCTATGCTTGAATTCCCCCTTGACGAGTTCGCCGCTGTCAAAACGTTTGCCCGTCAGGCGCCGCGCCCAGTCGCCGGCCGAGAAGAAACGCATGATGTCGAACTCACCGGCCTTGAGCGCCTCAAGCTTGGCAGTGTTGTCCTTGTAAATCTTGACGGTGACGGTGTCGAAATTCCCTGTACCGACCCGAACATTGAGTTTCTCACCCCAGTAGGTCTTGTCGCGCACATAACTGATGTCTTTGCCGAAAACCACCAGGCCGATTCGATAGGGCCCGCTGCCAATGGGGATGTCGGTCACGACCTCATTGAAGGGCTTGGCCTTACCGGTGGCGTCCATGCCCCACTTGCGGCTGAACACCGCCATGCCGCCCACTTTCAACGGCAGTTCGCGGTTCGGCTTCCTGAAACGAAAGCGCACCGTCCGCTCGCCCACCACCTCGCAGGCTGCGACGTCTTCGAACACGGTCTTGTAGGACGGCGAGGTATGCGGGCCCATCAGGGTGTCAAAGCTGTATTTGACGTCGGCCGCCAGCACCGGGTCACCGTTGTGAAAGCGCGCTTCCTTGCGCAGGCGGAAGGTGGCCGTGAGCCCGTCAGCCGACACCTCGACGTCTTCGGCCAGCAGCCCGTAGCCTGAGGCGGTTTCGTCCATCGCCCCCGTCAGCAGCGTGTCGAACATGAAGCTCGACAAATAGGCCGGCGCCGAGCCTTTGATTGTGAAAGGGTTGTATTTGTCGAAAGTCGAGTAACGCAGGTTGCTGACCAGGCGCAGGTCCCCGCCCTTGGGTGCTGCGGGGTTGACGTAGTCGAAGTGGGCAAACCCCGCGGGGTACTTGAGGTCTCCCCAGAGTGCATAGCCGTGCGCGGCCCATGACGGTGATGAAAGACCCAGCAGGACCCAAACCAGCAAACTTCGCATGCGACAATTCTGCACTACTTAAGCTGGCAAGATTGCGGCGCGCAGACACTGCGCCCCTGTCCCTTGCCTTCCCTTCCCCCGCGAACTACCTACTCTGGAGCACCTGCATGGCCACCAACACCGGATTCCTCACTGGCAAAAAACTGTTGATCACGGGGGTCCTCTCGAACCGGTCCATCGCCTATGGCATCGCCAAGGCCTGCCATGCCCAGGGCGCCGAGCTGGCGTTCGGCTATGTCGGCGAGCGCTTCAAGGACCGCATCACCGAGTTTGCTGCCGACTTCGACTCGAAACTGATTTTTGACTGCGACGTGGGCGACGACGCGCAGATCGACAAGATGTTTGCCGACCTCTCCAAAACCTGGCCAACGTTTGACGGCTTTGTGCACAGCATCGGCTTTGCGCCGCGCGAGGCGATCGCCGGCGACTTTTTGGACGGCCTGTCACGTGAGGGCTTCAAGATCGCCCACGACATCAGCGCTTACAGCTTTCCGGCGATGGCCAAGGCGGCCCTGCCCTACCTCAACAAAAAATCGGCCCTGCTCACGCTGACCTACCTCGGCGCCGTGCGCACCGTGCCCAACTACAACACCATGGGCCTGGCCAAAGCCAGCCTGGAAGCCTCGGTGCGCTACCTGGCCGAATCGCTGGGCCCCAAGGGCATGCGCGTCAACGGCATCAGCGCCGGCCCGATCAAAACCCTGGCCGCCAGCGGCATCAAGGGCTTCGGCAAGATTTTGAGTGTGGTCGCCGAGGCCTCGCCAATCCGCCGCAATGTGACGATTGAAGACGTCGGCAACGTCGCCGCCTTTTTGCTGAGCGACCTGGCCGCAGGCGTGAGCGCCGAGATCACCTATGTGGATGGCGGCTTCAGCCACGTGGTCGGCGGCATCGCCGAACCGGCAGCCGAAGCCTGAAGGCTTTCGCGCCCGGCTGGCGTGCCGGGCGGCGCGCACATGCGGCAAGTTGCACCCTTGTCTCGCATGGCGCGCTATGAAATAGATAGCGGCTCGCGCATGACCCTATTGGGCTGGAGGCCAAATATGTTCATGAAGAACGGCTTCCAGGTACTGCAAAGCCGTTTTTTTGAGGCAAGACGGGGCGGCAAGACAGCCAAATTCGATCAAATCAGGCCTGAAAATAACAATAAAGCAGGCTCTAGCCTAATAGCCACCAGAGCGAGCAGCTATAAAAATCATAGCAACTTGCCGCATCCAGTATCCCGCACACACCCAATTCCGCACCGCGTCTGGATCAAGGTTCAGCCCTGGGTCCAGTAGTCATAACTCCAGACCGTTTCAAAGCCCGCCCGCCGGTAAAGCGCCCGCGCCGGGGCATTGCCTTCTTCCACCTGCAGGAATACACGCTCAATGCCCCGCTGCATGGCCGCTTCGGCTATGGCGGTCAGTACCCGGCCTGCCAATCCCTTGCCGCGATGTGCCGGGTCGGTTCGCATGCCGTGGACACTGGACCATCCGTGGCTGAACGCCGCCGCGCCAGCCGCAATGGCCTTGCCGCCTTCGCGCACGCTGGCAAACACGGAATCACGCCCGCGGCTCAGTGACCTGACACGGCTGGCGCCGTCCACGGGATCAAAACCCTCGGCCAGGAACAACGCTGCCCAGGCCTCGTCCGGCGCGTGGGCTGTTTCAGCCAGTGCCTGCGCCGACACACCACGCATGGACTTGACCTGCGCCACTTCCACCAGCACCGGCTTGCCTGCCGTGTAACCCCGCGCGCCCAGTTCGCGGCGCAAGGCATCAAAGCAGGCCTCATTGGCCAGCCGGAAGACGGCCCGCTTGCCGCGCGCACGGTACAGCCCTTCAATGCGATCGATCACGCCATCGGCGGGGGGTTGATGCAGCAGGGGCACCGCACTTTTGGCCCGGCTGACGGTCCCGCTGTCAAAGGGCAGCAGCCAGCCCTCGATTTCAAGCTGCTCCTCGGGTGATACAGCTGCCACAGTGGCGCGCTCGATATTTTCAATGTCGCTGGAAGTCATGGTGTCAGTAAAAAAATGTCGAGGCCGACTGGCCCAAGGGAAGTCAGACAGCAATGAGCAATATGAGTGATGGCCGGGAATACCGGCCCCCAGGGGTACGGACGAAGTGGCAGATTATTGCGTCCGCCAGAGTCCGGGAATACAGGATCCGGGGGTTCCGGGAAGAGCTAGGAAGAACGCCCGTCAAAATGCGTCACCTTGATGGTGTCCAGATCGATTCCCTCGAGGCAGCGGACGTTGACAGCTGCAATGCGATTGCCGGCAGGATCCGTCCCTTCGCCATAAGGATGAATGCCACAGGTAGGGCAGAAACGGTGGCTGATCACATGCTTGTTGAACTGATAGGTGCTGGCATTTTCATCGGGGGTCTGCAAACGGAGCTGGTCATGCGGCACAAACCACAGCAGCGACCCTTTGCGCTGGCAGATGGAGCAGTTGCAGGCCAGGGCGCTGTTCGGCTGGCCGTCGACCTCAAACGCGACCTTTCCACAATGGCAACTCCCTCTGGAAGTCATTTTTTCTGTCATAAGTTGATTCCTTTCATGGCCATTGCAGCCTTCATGGTTGACGGGGTTGCGCGGGCAACACAGGCGCCCACAGAACGCTTGCACCGCGCAAATTTGAACTATAAACTGTACATTCATACAGTTATAAGTCAAGAAAAAACAGGGAGGCCCATGCGGCAACACATCACCCACTCCGGCGAGCGGGCCAACACGGTCTTTTTTCGCCTCAAAACGTTTCACTGGCTGCTGGCACTCGCCGGCTTGCTGGCACCAGCGCTTCCGGTGCTTTCGGCATCCGCAGCTGCGCAAGCGCCGCCGCTGATGCTCGCCAAGGTGTACCAACCCGGCGTCCCCCTTCAGGATTATTGGGTCAGTGAAAAATTCGACGGCGTGCGCGGCTACTGGGACGGAGAACAGCTGCTCACGCGCGGGGGGGAACGCATCGCCGCGCCGGCCTGGTTTACCGCAGGCTGGCCCAAAACACCCCTGGACGGCGAGCTGTGGGCGGGCCGTGGCCAGTTTGCCAGGGCGGTGTCTACCGTGCGCCAGCAAACCCCGGACGACGCTGCCTGGCGGGCCATGCGCTTCATGGTGTTTGATTTGCCCGCGCAAGGCGGCCCGTTCAGCGAGCGGATCCCGGCCCTCAATGGCGCGGTGAGCCGCATCGACCAGCCCTGGGTGCAGGCCGTGGCGCAATCGAAGGTCGCAAGCCACACCGCCTTGCAGGCGTTACTGGCCACCACCGTGAAGCGCGGCGGCGAAGGCCTGATGCTGCACCGCGGCGCGTCTTTCTACAAAGGCGCACGCAACGACGACCTGCTCAAGGTCAAGACCCACGAAGACACCGAAGCCCGCGTGGTGGCGCATGTTCCCGGCAGGGGGAAGTACGCCGGCATGCTGGGCGCGCTGCTGGTGGAAATGCCCGGTGCCGACGGCAAACCAGGGCGGCGCTTCAAGCTGGGCACCGGGCTCAACGATGAGCAGCGCCAGAATCCGCCGCCCGTCGGCAGCACCGTCACCTACCGCTTTCGCGGACTCAATGACGGTGGCCTGCCCCGGTTTGCCAGCTTCATGCGGGTACGGGAAGACCAGCTGCTTTAAAGGTGGGCCCGCCAATCGGCGCACCGCCGGAGACCAACGTGAGTTGGCCTTGCGCCCACCGCACCTGACGGGGGAAATGGCCTGTGGCGCCCACTAGTCATGCGCCCCCAGCTACAAAAAATATAGCAACCGCTCCGGGGAGGCGGCTTTATTTTTTCTGGCTCGCCAGCAGGCCGAGGCCCGTGTAGCCCAGGCTGGCGATGACGAAGAACCAGCCCACCCACTTGAGGAAGGATGATCCGCCGGCTTCCTGCGCGAATCCCACCTGGCTCGGGTTACCCGGCATGTAGTAGATGTTCACCGGCCGCCCTGCCTCGAAGTCCTTCAGCACGGCCTCGGGGAACGAGCGCTTGATCGTCATGGCTTGCCCAGTGTCGGTGCGGAATTTGAGTTCCGCCGTGTAGATGGTCTGGCCACTGCGGGAAAAACTTTTGTATTCCTTGATCGGCTCGACCACCGCCGTCTTGCCGCTGGCCATGAGCAGCCGCAACTCGCTGTCCCCGCTGGCCTGCGCGCGCAGGAATACTGCACCGACGATGACACCGAGGACTCCGAAGAGAATCGTCTTGAACATGCTCCCCTCCCAATAATATGGGAAGGACTATAGCAAACGAAAGTACCTGTTTATTCCTGCCTAGCGTTTGACGCAGTCCGCGTAGTAGCGCGTCTTGCCCTTGGCATCCACCTGTTCCACAAGGCCGTGGATGTCTGTTTCAAAGCCCGGGCACTGGGCGTTGAACTCGCGCGAGAACTTCAGATAGTCCACAATTTTCCGGTTGAACACCTCGCCCGGGATCAACAGCGGGATGCCCGGCGGGTACGGCGTGACCAGGCCCACGGTGATACGGCCTTCCAGGTGGTCGATTTCAACCCGTTCCGTCGTGCGGTGGGCAATGTGGGCGTAGGCGTCGCTGGGCTTCATGGCGGGCGCCAGATCGCTCAGGTAGACCTCGGTTGTCAACCGCGCGATGTCGTACTTGGCGTACAGCGTATGGATGTGCTGGCACAGGTCGGCCAGGCCCATGCGCTCGTACTTGGGGTACTTCTGGCAGAACTCGGGCAGGATGCGCCACATCGGCTGGTTCTTGTCGTAGTCGTCCTTGAACTGCTGCAGCGCCGTCAGCAGCGTGTTCCAGCGGCCCTTGGTGATGCCGATGGTGAACATGATGAAGAAGCTGTAGAGGCCGGTTTTCTCGACGATCACGCCGTGCTCGGCCAGAAATTTGGTCACGATGCTGGCCGGGATGCCGGTTTTGGCAAACTTGCCGTTCAGGTCGAGGCCGGGCGTGACGATGGTGGACTTGATCGGGTCCAGCATGTTGAAACCGGTGGCCATCTGGCCAAAGCCATGCCAGTTGTTGGCGCCGTTTCTGGCCGTCTTGGCGCTGCGGGACTCGCCCTTGATGATCCAGTCCTGCGATTCGCCAATGCCCTCTTCGACCAGCTTGTCCGGCCCCCAGACCTTGAACCACCAGTCGGTGCCGTATTCCTCGTCGATCTTGCGCATGGCGCGGCGGAAGTCCAGCGCTTCGGCAATGCTTTCCTCAACCAGCGCCGTGCCGCCGGGAGGCTCCATCATGGCAGCGGCCACGTCGCAGCTGGCGATGATGCTGTATTGCGGCGAGGTTGACGTATGCATCAGGTAGGCCTCGTTGAAGAGGTGCCTGTCGAGTTTGGTGTTCTGCGAATCCTGCACCAGCACGTGACTGGCCTGGCTGATACCCGCCAGCAGCTTGTGGATGGACTGCGTTGCGTACACCACCGCATTCTTCGGCCGGATGCGGCTCTTGCCCATGGCGTGGTAGCTGCCGTAGAACGGGTGGAAGGCGGCGTGCGGCAGCCAGRCCTCGTCAAAGTGCAGGTTGTCGATGTAGCCGTCCAGCATGCCCTTGATGGTTTCGGTGTTGTAGAGCACGCCGTCGTAGGTGGACTGCGTCAGTGTCAGCACACGCGGCTTGACCTTGCTGCTGTCCACGCCCTTGAGCAATGGGTTGGCATCGATCTTGGCGCGGATGGCTTCGGGTTCGAACTCGCTCTGCGGAATCGGGCCGATGATGCCGAAATGGTTGCGCGTCGGCTTCAAAAACACCGGAATCGCACCCGTCATGATGATGGAATGCAGGATGGACTTGTGGCAGTTGCGGTCAACGACCACCACGTCACCGGGTGCCACCGTGTGGTGCCACACCATCTTGTTGCTGGTGGATGTGCCGTTGGTCACGAAGAAGCAGTGGTCGGCGTTGAAGATGCGTGCGGCGTTGCGCTCGCTGGCGCCGATGGCGCCGTCGTGATCCAGCAACTGGCCGAGCTCTTCCACCGCGTTGCAGACGTCGGCGCGCAGCATGTTCTCGCCAAAAAACTGGTGGAACATCTGGCCGACCGGGCTTTTCAGGAAAGCAACGCCGCCCGAATGGCCCGGGCAGTGCCAGGAATAGGAACCGTCTTCGGCATAGTCGAGCAGTGCCTTGAAAAACGGCGGCTGCACGCCTTCCAGGTAGCTCTTGGCCTCCCGCAGGATGTGGCGCGCCACGAACTCGGGCGTGTCCTCAAACATGTGGATGAAGCCGTGCAGYTCACGCAGGATGTCGTTGGGGATGTGGCGCGAGGTCTTGGTCTCGCCATAGACRTARATCGGCACRTCCAGGTTCTTGCGGCGYACYTCYTCGATAAAGGTRCGCAGGTTSAGCACGGCSGGGTCGAGGTCGGGGCCTGGCGAAAACTCCTCGTCGTCAATCGACAAAATGAAGGCGCTGGCCCGGCTTTGCTGCTGGGCGAACTGCGAGAGGTCGCCGTAACTGGTCACCCCCAGGACTTCGAAGCCCTCGGTTTCAATGGCTTGCGCCAGCGCACGGATGCCCAGACCGGAGGTGTTCTCGGAGCGGAAGTCTTCGTCGATGATGACGATGGGAAAGCGGAATTTCATGGCTTGGGCTGGAGTTCATGGTCGCCCTGAACCTGTCGGAGGGCATGGGAAACGCTCAAAGGGCATAGACAGGTTGAGCCCGGGCGGTGAGAGGAAGCTTTTTCCAAGCAGCGAAGTGTAAGGACATATTGTTGCGCTACGCTTGCCTTGGGGTCTAATTGCCCCAAAATGTAGCGGATGACCGACAAAAGGAGGATGCATGAGTGAATCGACTATCTGGTGGCTGCTGGCAGGTACGGCAGTCGCGGTGGAGCTGGTAACCGGAACTTTTTACCTGCTGATGATCGCGGTAGGCTTGGCGGCCGCTGCAATTGCCGCTCATTTGGGCGCCTCGACGGCCCTGCAACTCGTTACGGCGGCCGTTGTCGGCTCGGCCACCGTGGGCGTTACCCATTTCATTCGGGGTCGGGGGCCCAAGGCGTTATCGGCAGGAACCAATCCAGACGTCAACATGGATATTGGTGAAACGGTACAGGTCGATGACTGGCAAGCGGACGGCACGGCGCTCGTACGCTACCGCGGCGCGCAATGGGCGGTTGTTCAGGCGGTTGATGGCACGCCTTCGGCGGGCGCCCACCGTATTCGGGAAGTTATTGGCAGCAAATTGGTCGTAGAAAAAATCTGAGGGAATCACCATGTCATCTTATGTAGCACTCATTATTCTCATCGTCGCGGTCATCTTCGTCATCCGCGCCGTCAAATTCGTTCCCCAGCAAAATGCCTGGGTCATCGAACGTATGGGTAAATATCACGCAAGCCTGACGCCGGGCCTCAACTTCCTGGTTCCCTTTATTGACCGCGTCGCCTACAAGCACAGCCTGAAGGAAATCCCGCTTGACGTTCCCAGCCAGGTTTGCATTACCCGCGACAACACGCAGCTGCAGGTCGACGGCATCCTGTATTTCCAGGTCACGGACCCGATGCGGGCCAGCTACGGCTCATCCAACTACATCGTGGCTGTCACGCAACTGGCGCAGACCTCCCTGCGTTCCGTGATCGGCAAGCTCGAACTCGACAAGACCTTTGAAGAACGCGACATCATCAATGCGCAGGTTGTTGCCGCCATTGACGAGGCCGCCCTGAACTGGGGTGTGAAAGTCCTGCGCTACGAAATCAAGGACTTGACGCCCCCCAAAGAGATTCTGCATGCCATGCAGTCGCAAATTACGGCAGAGCGTGAGAAGCGGGCTCTGATCGCTGCTTCCGAAGGCCGCCGCCAGGAGCAGATCAATATCGCCACCGGCGAACGTGAAGCCTTCATTGCCCGCTCGGAAGGCGAAAAACTGGCTGCCATCAACAACGCCCAAGGTGAAGCCGCCGCCATCATGGCCGTTGCCGACGCCAATGCAAAAGCCATCGAAATGGTCGCGGCCGCAATCCGCCAGCCCGGCGGCGAACAGGCCGTTCAGCTCAAGGTGGCCGAACAGGCGGTTGACGCCTATTCCAAGGTAGCCAGGGACGCCAAAACCACGTTGGTGGTACCCAGCAACATGACGGAAGTCACCGCCCTCATCAGCTCGGCCATGAAGATGGTGCAAGCCAACAAGGTGTGACGACGGGCTTTTTTGCCGACAGCACGTGAACGCACCCATGAGCGCAAAAAATGTACTGGGCACGGATTTGGTGCCCTGCTCCTATGATCCGCTGACCGGCTACTTTCGTGACGGTTGCTGCAACACGGATGCGTCGGATGCGGGGTCCCACCTGGTATGCGTTCGCGTCACGCGTGAATTTCTGGCTTTTTCCGCCAGCCGCGGCAACGATCTTTCCACGCCGCAGCCTGCGTACCGCTTTGCGGGCCTTCAGCCGAATGACCGCTGGTGCCTGTGTGCCAACCGCTGGCGCGAAGCGCTGGAGGCCGGCTTTGCGCCGCCTGTCGTGCTGGAGTCGACGCACAGCAAGGCGCTGGAATTCGTCTCCCTGGCCCTGCTGGAAAAGCACCGGTTCCAGGGTGCACTCCACTGAGCCTGTTGCGCGTCGGGTKCAACTCCTGCCTCCGTCTGTTCGCAGCACTGCTATAATCGAAGGCTTCGCGGAAGGGTGGATGAGCGGTTTAAGTCACACGCCTGGAAAGCGTGCGTAGGGTTAAACCTACCGCGGGTTCGAATCCCGCCTCTTCCGCCAAACAGTCTCGTCGCCGTGAGTTTCCACACGGTGGCAAAAACTCCTAAAAGCCCAGCTTGCTGGGCTTTTTTGTGCCCGCTCCACTTTCGGCGCCTCACTTCCGGTCTTCCCGGGGTTTTTCCGGGCAAAAAAAAGCCACCTTGCGGTGGCTTTTTGTTTGCGGTGAACGATTAGTTCAGGGCAGACTTCTTGCCGTCTTTGTAGACGTACAGGGTGATGGCGGGGTTCTTCAGTTCGCCATTGGGTTCAAAAGCGATCGTGGTGGTCACGCCCTTGAAGTTGGTTTTAATCAGCTCAGGGGTGTAAACCTTTGGATCCCAGGAACCGGCACGCTTCATGGCGTCAACCAGAACGAAGGTAGCGTCGTAGGTGTACGGGCTGTAAACCTGGAACTGCTTTGGATACTTGGCTTCGTAGCGCTTCATCCAGGCTTCGCCGCCTGGCATTTTGGCCAGCGATGCGCCGCCTTCAGCGCAAACCACGTTGCCGATGGTCTTGGCGCCTGCGGTCAGCTTGGCAAGTTCTGCGGTGCAGATGCCGTCGCCGCCGAAGTACTTGACGTTGCCCATGCCGAGTTGTTCCATCTGGCGCAGCATTGGGCCGCCTTGTGGGTCCATGCCGCCGAAGAAGATCGCGTCAGGTGCTTTGGCCTTGATGGCGGTCAGGATGGCCATGAAGTCGGTGGCTTTGTCGGTGGTGAACTGCTCGTCAACCACGGTCATGCCTTTTGCCAGGGCCGTTTTCTTGAACACTTCAGCAACGCCCTGGCCGTAAGCCGTACGGTCGTCAATGATGGCGACTTTCTTCAGCTTCAGCGTGTCGGCGGCATAAAAAGCCAGGCCAGCGCCCAGGGCGTTGTCATTGGCAATGATGCGGTAGGTGGTTTTGTAGCCTGGCTTGGTCAGGTTGGGGTTGGTTGCAGCGCCCGTAACGTGGGGGATGCCGCAATCGTTGTAGACCTTGGAGGCAGGAATGGTGGTTCCGGAATTCAGGTGGCCGACCACGCCGGCGACTTTGGAGTCGCACAGCTTTTGTGCAGCGGCGGTGCCCTGTTTTGGATCAGCGGCGTCATCTTCAGCAACAATTTCAAACTTGACCTTTTTGCCGCCGATGACCACGTTTTGTGCGTTCAGGTCTTCGATGGCCATGCGCACGCCGTTTTCATTGTCTTTGCCGTAATGGGCTTGCGAGCCGGACAGCGGCGCCACGTGACCGATCTTGATCACTGCGTCTTGGGCAGAGGCAAAACCCGCTACTGCAGCGAGAGCAGCCACTACTGTCAGTTTTAATTTCATTTGCATAAAAACACTCCGATTAGGAAATTACCGTTAAAGGTTGAGAACAATTTTTTTACTCAACGGGGCCGAACATAACGCAATTTCCGGGCCCGCACCATAGCAACGTCCCTAGGTTAAATTCCGATAAGGGGGTTTACCCGGGGAGCAGATTGCCTTATGTGAACTTGTGTTTCAAGGGTTGGGCACAGCGAAAAAGCATCTGTGCAAACAGTCGCTCGCGCGTCCTATGCGTCCGTGTTTGGCGGTGCCGCTTCGTGCTTCAAAGCCTGGCTCACAGATTGACGGACAACGTCCTCAATTTCTTCGCGCAGACGTGGAACCAGGGTTTGCGTGTGCTCCAGGATAAGTTGCCCTACGACCTCCCGCAAACGCCGCTCAAGGACCAGGTTCACCCGCTGCAGCACGCGTTGCACCATCTGCTCCTGAAGCTCTGCAGAAGCGGTGGACGGCGGCACCGGCAAACCAGTCCTGGCTGGTTCAGGCGGTGCAGCCGGCATCGGCGCAGGCATGGGCCGCACGACTTCCGTCAGCGTCGGCACAAACCGCGGCGGTGCGGGCGGACGGTTCATGCGCCCTCCCCGGCCGTCGCAAGGTCATGGCGTTTCATGGCATAGCCCCTGTCGGTGTAGTGCTTCCACCGGCTTCGCGCTGCAAGACGGTCATCGTCGGCCTGCGCCACGACTTCGATAAAACGTTCGAAGCGTTCAAATTCGGCGGGAATGCCATGTCCCAGATTGACCAACACGCCGTAATGCGGGCAGGCCTTGAGCGACTCGGCCAGCACCACCGGCGTTGCCGCCCATGTACTTTCGGGGGCACCCGCACGGCAATGCGGCACAAATTCCGCAGGCGAAAAACTCCAGATCAACTGGTCCAGTTCCGCCAGCACCGCCGCGTCCCCCGTCACCACAACGCTGGCGCCGCTCAGGTAGGCCTTGCGAAGTAACCGGCAGCTGTAGGCCAGTTTGTCAGGCACATTGAAGTGAAAGGCGATTTCGGTCATGCCCGGGTTTTGGATGCGGATTTGCGACTGGACGCTGTTTTGGCTTTTTTGCGCGATGCTTGGGCCGAAGTCCCTGCCCTGGCAGTTACCACCTGGTCCAGCAGGTAGTCCAGCAGCAGCGGCACCGGCCTGCCGGTCGCACCTTTGGCGGCTCCGCCTTTCCAGGCCGTACCGGCAATGTCCAGGTGCGCCCATGGRAAACTGGCCGTAAACCGCTGCAGGAACTTGGCCGCGGTCACCGCACCCGCGGCACGCCCCGCCACGTTGGCGACATCCGCAAAATTGGTCTTGAGCCCTTCCGCATAATCGTCATCCAGCGGCATCCTCCAGCACAGGTCCAGGGACGATTCGCCTGCTGCCGACAACGCCTCGGCCATGGTGTCGTCGCTGGAGAAAAGCCCGCTGCGCACGCCGCCCAAGGCAATCACGCAGGCGCCGGTCAGCGTCGCGATGTCCACCACCGCCCGGGGCTTGAAGCGCTCGGCGTAAGTCAATGCGTCGCAGAGCACCAGCCGCCCTTCGGCGTCGGTGTTCAGGATCTCGATGGTCTGCCCGCTCATGCTGGTCACCACATCGCCGGGCTTGATGGCGCGGCTGCCCGGCATGTTTTCGCAGGCGGGAATCAGGCCTACCACATTGAGCGCCGGCCGCAGCTCTGCCAGCGCCCGGAAGGTGCCCAGAACGCTGGCGGCACCGCACATGTCGAACTTCATCTCGTCCATTTCGGCGGCGGGCTTGATGGAGATACCGCCCGTGTCAAAGGTGATGCCTTTGCCAACGAGCACGACGGGCGCCTCGGCCCTGGCCGCCCCCTCATAGCGCAGCACTATAAAGCGTAAGGGCTCGGCCGAACCCTGCGCCACGGCCATGAAGGAGCCCATGCCGAGTTTGGCGACCTCTTTGGGCCCCAGCACCTCCACCTTGATGCCGCGCAGCTTGCCCAGCTCTCTGGCAGCGCCGGCCAGAAGCGTCGGTGTCGCGTGGTTGGCCGGGCGGTTCGCCCACTCCTTGGCAAATTCAATGCCCTTGACCAGCGCTGCGCCCTTGTCAATGCCGGGTCGCGCGATCTGGGCACTTGCGGCGTCATTCACGGCAACCACCACCCGTTGCAACCTGCCAGGGCCGGCTTTTGCGTTCCTGGCGGCTTTGGACTTGGTGGTAGCGTAGGTATAGGTGGCATCCCCGCAAGCGACCACGGCCGCGCGTACGGCTTCAGCTCGCAGATGGCCCACGGCACCGAAGCAAATGGTCAGGTGCTGCACGTTCGCAGCCTTCAGGGCGCCCAGGCCGGCACTGACGGCGGTACGAACGTTTTTGGCACTGGCATCCCCGACGCCCGCCAGTACGACCCGCCTGGCAGTGATGCCGGGAGCGCGGTACGTGCTCAGGAGCTTGCCCGGCTTGGCCTCAAAGTCCCCCGACTTGATCGCCAGCGTTGCGAGCACCGAAAGGGGGTCTTTGCCGGATCCCGGATCCTGGGGTACGAGATCCAGCAGAGCATCGGTTTTTTCGCTGCAAATCCGGGTGGGTGTCAGTGTTTTGAGTTCTAAGTCCTTAATTCAGGGTCTGGTAAAT
>NZ_JBFUAZ010000028.1:0-15933 GCF_056406035.1 Polaromonas sp. P1_E1_2
GCACCTGAGCGCCAAGGTCCGTGTGATGGTGGATTTTCTGGTCGAGGCCTTCAAGACCGGGCCCGGCTGGTATGTGCCGCCCACCCAGATGCCGCCAGTGATGCCGACCGGTAAGGCGCTCACCAAGGCGCCCGCGCGCCGCCGCGTAAAATGACCGGCTTGGCGGCCGCCACCTGAGGCGCCGCTCCCCGGGCCTGCAATCCAGGTGCCCCGCGTTTGGCAAAACTCCACTCTTATGCTTACTTTCCAGCAAATTATTTTGAAGCTGCAGTCCTATTGGGCTGACCAGGGTTGCGCGCTGCTGCAGCCCTACGACATGGAAGTCGGCGCAGGCACTTCGCACACTGCGACGTTTCTGCGTGCGTTGGGCCCCGAGCCCTGGAAAGCCGCCTATGTGCAGCCCAGCCGCCGCCCCAAGGACGGCCGTTACGGCGAGAACCCCAACCGCCTGCAGCACTACTACCAGTACCAGGTCGTGCTCAAGCCGGCACCGGCCAATATCCTCGAGCTCTACCTCGGCTCTCTGGAAGCGCTGGGCTTTGACCTGAAGAAAAACGACATCCGTTTTGTCGAAGACGATTGGGAAAACCCGACGCTGGGCGCCTGGGGCCTGGGCTGGGAAGTCTGGCTCAACGGCATGGAAGTCACGCAGTTCACCTATTTCCAGCAGGTCGGCGGCATCGACTGCAAACCCGCCACCGGCGAAATCACCTACGGCCTGGAACGCCTGGCCATGTATTTGCAAGGCGTGGACAACGTCTACAACCTGACCTGGACCGAAGGGCCCGACGGTTCAAAGCTCAGCTATGGCGACGTTTACAAGCAAAACGAGGTCGAGCAGTCCACCTACAACTTCGAGCACAGCGACGCCGACTTCCTGTTCACCGCCTTCACCGCGCACGAAAAGCAGGCCAAGCACCTGATCGACGTGCAATTGGCCCTGCCGGCCTATGAGCAAGTGCTGAAAGCTGCCCACAGCTTCAATCTGCTGGACGCCCGCGGCGCCATCAGCGTGACCGAGCGCGCCGCCTACATCGGCCGCATCCGCAACCTGGCCCGCGCCGTGGCGCAAAGCTATTACGAAAGCCGTGAGCGCCTGGGTTTTCCGATGGCACCGCGCGAATGGGTGGAGCAGATGGCGAAGAAGGCCGCCTGATGATTCTGGAAATCGCCCAGTTGCAGGTCAAGCCCGGCGAAGCATCCGCTTTCGAGGCGGCTTTTGCCCAGGCGCAGGCCATCATCGCGTCAATGGGTGGCTACCAGGGCCACGAGTTGCAGCGCTGCCTGGAAAACGACCATCACTACATGCTGCTGGTGCGCTGGAACACCCTGGAAGACCACACCGTGGGTTTCCGCCAGTCAGAGCCCTACCAGGCATGGCGCAAGCTGCTTCACCATTTTTACGATCCGTTTCCCACGGTGTTGCACTACGCCGATGCCACGCCAAAACGGTGAGCTGATCTTCGATGCCCACCATCTTTTCCCACATCGCCGTTCCCGTTGCTGCTGCGGTGGCCCTCGGTAGCAAGCGGATACCGCCTTCCATGCTGGCGGCGGGCATGGTCGCGGCCATCCTCCCCGACTTTGACGGCATCGCCTTCAAGCTCGGCATCCATTACGGCGGGATCTGGGGGCATCGCGGCTTTACCCACACCCTGGGCTTTGCGCTCGTTGTGGGCCTCATCGGCTGGTGGCTGGCGCGGCACTGGAAACTGGCGCCATGGCAGGGCTATGCGTGGATAGCGCTTTGCGTGTTCTCGCATCCCTTGCTGGACACCCTGACCAATGGCGGCGTGGCCATTCCCCTCTACTGGCCGTTTTCCGACCAGCGCTTTTTCAGCCCCTGGCGGCCCGTTGAGGTGTCGCCGGTCTCCTTTTCCCGGTTCTTCACGCAACGCGGCGCCGACGTGTTGCTCAATGAGATCCAAACCATCTGGCTGCCGCTGATGGTTGCAGCCCTGGCCATTTTTGCGCTCCGACATTCCCGAAAAAACCAATGAACGCCTCCCAAAATCTTCTCGTTGAACTGTTTGTCGAAGAGCTGCCGCCCAAGGCGCTCAAGATGCTCGGTGATGCATTTACCGATGTGCTATTCAACATCCTTGAAAAGCATCATCTTGTTCTGCGCTCCGAGATCATCAACTCAAAGTCTTTTGCGACACCTCGACGGCTAGCAGCGTACATTCCCAACGTGCTATCACAGGCGCCGGATCGAGCCGTTTCGCAAAAACTCATGCCGGTGGCCGTGGGGCTGGATCCCTCCGGCAATGCCACGCCTGCGTTGCTCAAAAAGCTGCAGGCACTGGGCGCTGATGCTTCGGCTGTGGCTGGTCTCAAGCACGAGTTCGACGGCAAAGCCGAGGTGCTGTTCTACGACAGCACTGTCAAAGGTGCGACCCTCGCCGAGGGCCTGCAAAAGGCCTTGCTCGAGTCCATCGCCAAATTGCCCATCCCCAAAGTCATGACCTACCAGCTGGCCGATGGCTGGAGCGATGTGAAGTTTGTGCGCCCGGCCCACGGCCTGGTTGCGCTGCACGGCGGCGATGTGGTTGCCGTCGAGGCGTTGGGCCTGAAGGCCGGCAACATCACGCACGGCCACCGCTTTGAAGCGGCCGTCGACCCGGTGGTGCTCAAGGATGCCGACAGCTACGCCGCCACGCTGCAAAAAGACGGCGCCGTGATCGCCAGTTTTGCCGCGCGCAAAGCCGAAATCATCAAGCAGCTTGCTGCAGCCGCAGCCAAAGTTGGCGGCGGCGCCAGGGCGATTGAAGACGACGCGCTGCTCGACGAAGTGACCGCACTGGTCGAGCGCCCCAATGTGTTGATTTGCGAATTCGAAAAAGAATTCCTGGGCGTGCCGCAGGAATGCCTGATCCTCACGATGAAGGCCAACCAGAAGTACTTCCCGCTGCTCGATGCGTCGGGCAAGCTCACCAACAAGTTTCTGGTCGTCAGCAATATCAGCCCGACGGATGCCAGCGCAGTGATTGGCGGCAACGAACGCGTCGTGCGCCCGCGCCTGGCGGATGCCAAGTTTTTCTTTGACCAGGACCGCAAGAAGACGCTGGCTTCGCGCGTTGAAGGCCTGGGCAAAGTGGTGTATCACAACAAGCTGGGCACGCAGGGCGAACGCACGCAGCGCGTACGCGCCATCGCCGAGGCGATCGCCAATCGCCTGAATGCCAATGTGGCCGATGTGCAGCGCGCTGCCGAACTGGCCAAGACCGACCTGGTGACCGACATGGTCGGCGAGTTCCCCGAGTTGCAAGGCACCATGGGCCGTTACTACGCGCTCAACGACGGCCTCAACGCCGACGTGTCCGACGCGATTGAAGACCATTACAAGCCGCGTTTTGCCGGCGACGAACTGCCACGCAACACCGTCGGCGTGATCGTCGCGCTGGCCGACAAGCTGGAAACGCTGGTCGGCATGTTCGGCATCGGCAATCTGCCGACCGGCGACAAGGACCCGTTCGCGCTGCGCCGCCACGCGCTGGGCGTGATCCGCATGCTGGTCGAGAAAGACCTGCCTTTGGGCCTGCTGGAACTGGTGCAGGGCGCCCAGCCGGTGTTCGGTGACAAGATCCAGGACGCATCCGTCGCATTGGTCGATTTCATCTACGACCGCCTCGCCGGCTCCCTGCGTGAGCAAGGCTACAGTGCGCAAGAGGTCGATGCCGTGCTGGCGCTCAAGCCCCAGCGCCTGGGCGATGTGGCCAAGCGCCTGGCGGCCGTGCGGGCCTTTGCCGCACTGCCCGAGGCACCGGCTCTCGCTGCGGCCAACAAGCGCGTCGGCAACATCCTGAAGAAGGCTGAAGGCACGGTCGAAGCTGCCGTCAAACCTGAGCTGCTGCTGGAAGCCGCCGAGAAATCTCTCGCTGATGCATTGAAGACCGTGGGGCCCAAAGCCGAAGCTGCTTTTGCCTCCGGCGACTACGCCGCTTCGCTGCAGGCGTTGGCCGCCCTGAAAGCGCCGGTCGATGCATTCTTCGACGGCGTGATGGTCAACGCCGAAGACCCGGCGCTGCGCGCCAACCGGCTCGGGCTGCTCGCAACCCTGCATCAATCGATGAACCGGGTGGCTGACCTCTCCAAACTAGCCACCTGAACTTTTTTCAAGGCAAACACGATGAAACTCGTCATCCTCGACCGCGACGGCACCATCAACAGCGACAGCGACGACTTCGTCAAGGCGCCGGACGAGTGGTTGCCGCTGCCGGGTTCGCTGGAGGCCATTGCGCGCCTGAACCATGCCGGCTGGCACGTCGTCATTGCGTCCAACCAGTCGGGGCTGGGGCGCGGCCTCTTCGACGTGGCGGCGCTCAACGCCATGCACGCCAAGATGCACAAGCTGCTGGCCGCGGTCGGCGGGCGCATTGATGCGGTGTTTTACTGCCCGCATGCCCCCGAGGAAAGCTGCACCTGCCGCAAGCCGCTGCCTGGCCTTTTTGAGCAGATCGGTGCGCGTTTCGGCGTGCCGCTCAAAGGCGTGCCCACCGCAGGGGATTCGCTGCGCGACCTGCAGGCCGGCGCAGCTGCGGGGTGTGAACCGCACCTGGTGCTGACGGGCAAGTCGGCACGGTACCGCAGCGGCGGGCGGCCTGAAGGCTTGCCCGAAGGCACGCAGTTGCATACCGATTTATCGGCATTTGCCGATTTCATCCTCGAACGCAGTGCCCGGCCCCTGCAAGTGGCCTTGTAGGCGATGCTATAAAAATGCTAGCTACCTGCGCTGACCAGATAAGGGTTAGAGCCTTAAAACATCGTGAAAACTGCTGTACACCAGCATCCACAACCTGCCAGATACCGGAAACCTTGACATGCGCCTGATTCGATCAATTCTTCATCTGCTGTGGATGGCCGTCACGGTGATCCCCTGGGCGACCTTTGTGGTGATTGCCTCCCTCTTTGTCAGCAGCAACACCATGTACTGGATGTGCGCGGGCTGGCTGCGCGTGGCGGTCAGCGGCGGCACCTTCATCCTGGGCATCAAGAACCGGGTGACCGGCATGGAAAACTTGCCCACGGGCCAGACCAGCGCCGCTGTTCTGCTGCTCAAGCACCAGAGCACCTGGGAGACCCTGTGCATGCCTACGCTGATGCCACACCCCCTGGCCTACGTTTTCAAGAAGGAGCTCTTGTACGTACCGTTCTTCGGCTGGGCGATGGCGCGCATGGACATGATCCACATCGACCGCAGCCAGCGCTCACAGGCTTTCAACAAGGTCGTCGTGCAGGGCAAGCGCCTGATGRCACAGGGCACCTGGGTCATCATGTTTCCCGAAGGCACACGCATCCCRCGTGGCCAGAAGGGTACTTACAAATCCGGCGGCACGCGCCTGGCCATTGAAACCGGCGCTCCCGTGATCCCGATTGCCGTGACCTCGGCCAAATGCTGGCCGCGCAAGGCCTTCATCAAAACCCCGGGCATCGTTGACATCTCCATCGGCAAGCCCATCGACAGCGCGGGCCGGCAGCCCGACGAGTTGATGCGCGAGGTGGAAACCTGGATCGAAGCCGAAATGCGGCGCCTTGACCCCGAGGCTTATGCCGGAGAAGTGGTCGCCGCGCCCGCCACATCCGTCGCGCCCAATACCTGAGCGGCCAGCCTGCCCATGCTGTCAAGCTAAACTGCCATGATGCAACGGCTTCTTCAGTTCACGCTCGACCTGTTTGATTCCGCGCCGGCGCCGCTTGCTGGCGTTCCCAGCGGCTCCAAAGCCAGAAAAATCAAGCCAAAAAGGCCTGAGACGACCGATAACAGTGCGCAACCAGCTATCGAAAATATAGCGGCGGCAGATTTCGTCGGCCCCCATCTTCCCGCACAAACCATCCAGCAGGCGCTGGCCCCGGCTACTTTCCGCCACCCCCGCGMCAGCCGTGAGACCGTCCTGGGCGGTGTGCTGGTGGCCTACGAATTTCGCCGCAGCAAACGCAAGACCATCGGCTTTTCTGCCGGCGCCGACGGCCTCACGGTCAGTGCGCCCAAATGGGTGCCGCTGTATGAAATCGACAAGGCCGTGTTGGAAAAGTCCGGTTGGATCCTGGCCAAGCTGCAGGAAACCCGCTCCCGCCATGAGCGCCTGGAGTCCGCACGCATTGACTGGAAGGACGGCACTACGCTGCCTTTCCTGGGTGACCAGGTCATTGTGGTGATCGATCCGCGGCACGCTTTCGGCGGCGTCGGCGCCGAACTCAAAACCGGCCCCGCCGCCGCCGAAGTCTTGTTGCAGGGCAACGGCGATGCGGCCAACGGCACCTTGCCCGGCGTGGCGCAGCTCACGCTGCACGTGGGCCTGCCCCACCATGCCACGCCCGAGCAGATCCGCGATGCCGTGCAGGCCTGGCTGATGCGCCAGGCCAAGCGCATCTTTACCGAGCGGCTCAACCATTTCGCGCCGCACCTGGGCGTGCAGTGGCGCAAGCTCAGCCTTTCCAGCGCCGGCACCCGCTGGGGCAGCGCCAGCGCCGATGGTTCCATCCGGCTGAACTGGCGCTTGATCCATTTCAAGCAGTCGGTGATCGACTACGTGGTGGTTCATGAATTGAGCCATTTGCGTGTCATGGACCACAGCCCGCGTTTTTGGGACACCGTGCGCGCGGTGGTGCCCGACTACGCAGAGCTGCGCGGCCAGCTCAAGGACGAAGCAATTCCCCGCTGGTAGGCCGGCGCTGCTGCGTTTGGCATGCCCCGTTGAGCGACGTCAAAGGGGGTACAAATCACAGTACTGCGGCKTTTCTTTACTTGGTAATATGAGAAAACACCAAAAAAAGCAGAAAACGACAGGGATTGACTCCGCGCACCTGAAGTCCACATGAACGACAAACTCATACTCGTAGTTGAAGACAACCCGGACCACCTGGAACTGACCGTTCTGACGCTGGAGGAGCAGGGCGTCACGGCCGAGATTGCCGTCGCCCGGGACGGTGTGCAGGCGCTGGACTTTCTATTCGGCCAGGGTGCCCATGCGGGGCGCGACACGCAAAGGCAGCCGGCTTTCATCCTGCTGGACATGAAGTTGCCCAAGCTCTCCGGCCTGGACGTACTGCGCAGCGTGCGGGCCAATCCCCTGACCGCGCTGGTGCCGGTCGTCATGCTGACATCTTCCAGCGAGCGGTCCGACATCGTGGCGTGTTACCAGAGCGGGGCCAACGGGTTTGTCCGTAAACCTGTCGATTTTGGGGGGCTGACCGAAAAGCTCAACCGCCTGCAGGCCTACTGGCTGGGCGTCAATGAATCCATCGCTGCCGGCTGACATCCCGTGACGCACCGGTGGCCCAGAAACACCCGGTGCCGGTACCTGCGGCGCTGATGCCATGAAGCTTCATATCACGCTGCGGACCCGCCTTGTCATGCTCGTGCTGGTGGCGATAGTGCCGATGTTTGGCCTGTCCATTTTCAAGGCCGTCTACAACGCCGACGCCGCCGTCGAGCGCGCCCAAACCGACCTGCAATTCGCCGCATCGCTGGCCGCATCCAGCCAGCAGCGCCTGGCGGAATCGGCCCGGCAGATACTGACGGCGATTGTTCATGTGCCCGGCCTGCGGGACGGCAACGCCGACCGCTGCAACCGCTACCTTGTAGAGCTCAACAAGCTGTTTCCGCTTTACGCCAATTTCGGTATTGTGGGAACGGACGGCTATGCGCTGTGCAACGGGCAGGAAGGCGTGCGGCTCGGCTACCTGGGCGACCGTGCCTATTTCCGCAATGCCGTTGAGCAGCGCAGCTTTGTGGTGGGTGAATACATTGTGGGGCGTGCCACGGGCCGGCCTTCCATCACATTTGCGTTGCCGCTGCTGGACAAGGACGGGCGCGTTGACATTGTGGCTTTTGCGTCGGTTGACCTGGCCGAGATGGCGAAATCCACCATCGACGTCCAGCTGCCGCCCGGCGGCGCGCTGGGCATACACGACCGCGGCGGCGTGCTGCTGGCGGGCAAACCCGACCTTCCCATACGAATCGGGCAGGTGGCCAGAAGCCCCGTGCTGAAGGCGGCCGTGCAGCAGATGCGTAACGGAACCAGCGATGGGCCGGACGGCACCGGGCAACGCCGCCTGTGGGCTTTCATGCCCAGCAGCCCCGACGTACACGCCGCTTTTTTTGTGGCGGTCAGCCTGGACCGCGAACTGGTCGTCGGCGCCAGCCGGGAACAGCTGTGGCTGGAACTGGTGGTGTTGTTGCTGGTGGCATTTGTGGGCGGCGGCATCGCCTGGGTCATCGGCGGGCGCGCCATCGTGGAGCCCACCCGAAACATCCTTGAGGCCATCCGGCAGCTCCAGAACGGCCGGCTGGATGTGCGGATACCACCAGGCCGGCCTGACGATTTCGGGGAGTTTGCGAGGATATCCACGGGCTTTAACCGCATGGCCGAGTCGCTTGAGCAACATCGGAGTGTCCTGGAGGCCGAACTGGCAAACAGCGAAGCCATCCAGCAGAAACTGCGGGACGCCCAGCGCCTGGGCCGCATCGGCTACTGGCAGCTGGACACCGGCACCGATGAAAGCTGGTGGTCCGATGAGGTTTACGAGGTGCTCGGTGTTGACCGCGCGACCTTCGACAGGAGCCATGGCAGATTCATGCAGCTGGTCCATCCCGGGGACCGCCAGGCCTTCAAGGAACGGCGCGATCTGTCCGTTCGGACCAACCAGCCGCTGGACATTGAATTTCGCATCGTTACATCCGCTGGCGAGATTCGATGGGTCCACCTGTTTGGCCGCGCTGACGAAGCGCAGCCCGGGGACACCGGGCAGGAGGGGCAAGGCGCGGGCCGCGGCCCGTCGGGGCGCCGCCGCTCCGGCGTGATCCAGGAAATTACYGACCGCAAGCGCGCGGAACTGGTGGTGGCCCGCAGCACGGAGCTGCTGAACCGCACCGGCGCGCTGGGGAAAGTCGGTGGATGGGAGGTCGCTGTCGACACCATGACGCCTTACTGGTCTGAAGAAATTTACCGCATCCACGAACTCGATCCGGCGGCCGGCCTGGGGGTTGAGGAGGCGCTCGACTTTTATGCACCCGAAGCGCGGCGCACCATCCGCTCGGTCGCCCTGGCTGCCCTGAAGCAGGCAACGCCATGGGACCTGGAGCTGCCCCTCATCACGGCAAAGGGCCGGCGCATCTGGGTGCGCACGCAGGGCCGGGCTTTGCAGCGGGACGGCAAGGTTGTGAGCCTGGTCGGCGTGCTGCAGGACATCACGGAACAGCACGAAGCGCAGGCGCACCTGCGCCTTCTGGAAACCGCCGTATCCCGGCTCAACGACATTGTGCTCATCACCGAGGCCGCACCCATCGATGGCGCCGGCCCGCGCATCATCTTTGTCAACGATGCTTTTGAGCGCCGTACGGGTTACACGCGTGAGGAGGTGCTGGGAAAAACACCACGCCTGATGCAGGGCCCCAAAACGCAGCGGGACGAGCTCGACCGCATCAAGGCCGCACTGGAAAAATGGCAGCCGGTACGCGCGGAGCTCATCAACTACACCAAGAGCGGCGAGGAAGTCTGGCTGGAGCTCGACATTGTTCCGATCACCGACACCAAAGGCCACTACACCCACTGGGTCGCGGTGCAGCGCGACATCACCCAGCGCAAGCTGGCAGAGCAGGCACTGGTAGAAAGCGAGCACCGCTACTCGGCTCTCTTTGAAATGGCGCCGATCCCGATGTGGGTTTTTGACGCCGAGACCTATCGCTTCCTCATGGTCAACGAAGCCGCCGTTAAGAGCTATGGCTATACGATGGAAGAGTTTCTGTCGATGACGATCTACGACATTCGCAGCGAAGCAGAAGCTCAAAACCTCCGGACCCAGCACGCCGCCTCGCCTTTGATCGTCAAGGAACGCTGGGAGCATCGCCGCAAAGACGGGTCATTTTTCACCGCCCGTCCTTTTTCAACCTCGGTGCGGTATGCCGGCCGCCCGGCGCGTTTTGTCCTGGCGCTGGATATCTCGGCCCAGGTCAAGGTTGAAAATGAGGTCCAGGAACACCTGTACACCTTGCAGCGCGCCGCCGACGCAGCCCAGGCCATCACCTGGCATCAGACGCTTGAAAGCACCATGCACGAGGTGGCCGAGCAGGCCCGGGGGGTGATAGGCGCGCACCAGGCGATCGTCAGCCTCACCGTGAACAGCGACTGGGGGCAGGCCATCAACGCCCTGTCGCTTTCCGAAAAATATGCGAAATACCGGGACATGATCGAGCCGCCCGACGGCACCGGCATTTACGCCCTGGTCTGCCAGACCAACCGGTCCATGCGCATGACCCAGGCCGAGCTGGAGGCGCATCCGCGCTGGCACGGCTTCGGCAGTTACGCCGACAAGCATCCAGCCATGCGCGGCTGGCTGGCCGTGCCGCTGACGGGCCGCGACGGCAAAAACATCGGGCTGCTCCAGCTGTCCGACAAATACGAGGGTGAGTTCACGCAGGAGGACGAATATGTGGCGCTCGAACTGGCCCAGCTCGCGTCCATCGCCATCCAGAACTCTCGCCTGATCGAGGAGGTCAGCCAGCTCAACACCGGACTGGAGCAGAAAGTCGCCGAGCGCACACTGGCGCTGGAGCGGCAAGAGGCGCTCTTCCGGGCGCTGGCCGAACAGGCGCCCCAGGTGGTATGGACCAGCGACCCGGACGGCGCGGCCACCTACTTCAACCGAGCCTGGTTTGACCTGGCGGGCGGCAAGATGGAGGACTGGACCGGCACGCAGTGGTTTACGGCCATTCATCCGGACGACCTCCCCGATATCAGGGCCCGCTGGCAGGTCGCCCGGGAGACGCGGTCGCAATACTCGGGCATACGCCGCGTGCTGGCCAGGGACGGCGTGCACACCATGTCCTACCGCGCATCGCCCGTGCTGGACGAACGCGGTGAAGTGGCCTTTTGGGTAGGCATCGACGCGGACATCACCGAGATCAAGGCCATTGAAGCCGCCCTGCGCCTGTCCAACCAGGAACTCGAAGCGTTTTCATACTCCGTGTCGCACGACCTTCGCTCGCCGCTGAACACCGTGGACGGCTTCAGCCGCCTGCTGGGCAAACACCTGGGGGCCGATGCCGGCGAGAAAGTGACGCACTACCTGGCACGTATCCAGGCCGGCGTGGCGCAGATGGGGCAACTGATTGAAGACCTGCTGTCGCTGGCGCAGGTGTCGCGCACCCCCCTGAACAACAAGGTGGTGGACCTGTCGGAGCTTGCCCGCATCATCCTGGACGAATGGCGGGTGCGCGACCCCGAGCGCAAGGTTGCGGTGAACATCGAAAAAGGCCTGAAGGCGCACGGCGACAGCCGGCTGGTCCGGGTGGTGATGGAAAACCTGATCGGCAACGCCTGGAAGTTCAGTGCCCAGCAACCCCTCAGCGAAATCACCGTAGGCTGCCAGCTTGATGCAGCGGGGCTGCCGGAGTTTTTCGTCAGGGACAACGGTGCCGGCTTCGACATGGCTTATGCCGACAAGCTCTTCAAGCCGTTTCAGCGCCTGCATGCTGTCGCGGAGTTTCCGGGCACGGGCATCGGGCTGGCCACCGTCAGCCGCGTGATCAAGCGGCACGGCGGCAGGTTGTGGGCCGAGGCGGCGCCCGGCAAGGGGGCAACGTTCTTCTTCACCCTGCCCACCGCACCGCTGTCTCCCTGACGCCGGCAGCGCTAACTGGCGTTAGTTGATGCTTACTATCATTTTCTATGAAGCGATTGAGTCGAATTGATTAAAATGCCCAAAATGAAACACTCCAATCCCCGTTCGGTCTGCCATGGCGCGTGAACCCAAGTCCTTCGAGGCCGCGATCACGGCTGCGGATTTCTCCAGCGAGGATTACTGCGGCACCAGCTATGCAGCCAAGCTTCTGGGGCTCTCCGTTGCGACGGTGCAGTCCCTGGTTGAAAAAGGGGAAATCGAGGCGTGGAAGACGCTGGGTGGGCACCGCCGCATTGCGCTGCAGTCCATCAACGCCTACCTGGCCAAAAACAGCCCACAGCTGTCCCGTGTCGACACCGACCCCAAAAGCCGCCTGCGGGTGCTGATGGTGGAAGACGACGAAGACACCCGCGAGCTGTACCGCTGCCAGTTTGAAGACTGGGACCTGCCGGTTGACTGCACCTGGATGCCATCTGCCCTGGAGGCCATGATGGATATCGCCAGCATGCGGCCCGACCTGCTGATCACGGACCTGTCCATGCCCGGCGTGGACGGCATTGAGATGCTCAAGACACTCAAACGCAACGTGCAACTGGCCGACATGCAGATCGTTGTCATCAGCGGCTTGCCTCCCGACGCCATTGCGGCACGCGGAGGCTTGCCCCAGCACGCCCACCTGCTGAAAAAACCTGTCAACTTTGAATGGCTGCACGGCTACCTCACCGCTTTGGTGACGGCTAACCGGAAGTGGAGGGCTTGAGCCCCCACGCTTTTCAGTTCGCCTTCGGCTTCGTGTAATGCGCTGCCCCCCGAGGGGGCGCTGCGCCTGCGGTCTGGCAAAGTCAGTCCCGCGGCCCCTGCTGGTAAAGAAGGGGCCCCACAGCCATCCATTGCATTCTTATGTGCCTAGTCGGACTGCGGACCAATCCTGGCGAGCGCGAGAAGCTACTAAAAACATAGCGCGTGTCTTGACCCCGCTTACGGACTAACGCTACTGAAACGGTAAATCCCGTCGGCGTCCAGCCGCCGCGTGAGCTTTTCTCCAAACCACAGTGCGTGCAAGTGCGCCACGGCTTCGCCCATGGCGAAGGTGGTCTGGTGCAGGTCCAGCTTGCGGGGGAACATGATGGGCAGGATGTCGGCGGCACTACAGGGCGCGGCGGTGCAGGCCGTCATCACTTCGGCCAGGCGGTCGCGGTGGTGGTCGTGCAGCTGGCCTATGCGTGTGTGCAGGCCGCGAAAGGGTTTGCCGTGGGAGGGCAGCACCAACGTGTCTTCAGGCAGCGGCAGGAATTTGTCGATGGACTCAAGAAACAGCGTGAGCGCGTTCGATTCCGGCTCCATGTCGTAAACGCTGACATTGGTTGAAATGCGCGGCAACACCATGTCGCCGCTGATGAGGGTGTCCAGCGCTTCGCAGTGCAGCGCGATGTGTTCGGGCGCATGGCCGTAGCCGCTGATGCAGCGCCAGTCGCGCCCGCCGATACGCACCGTCATGCCGTCCATGATGCGGACGTAGCTGGCCGGCACGGCCGGGACCATGCCGGGGTAGTAGCTGGCCCGGCCGCGGATTTTCTCGACGGATTCCGGATCCACCAGTCCGTGCGCGGCAAAAAAGCGCGCGGCGCTTTCCCCGCCGAAACCCGTGGTGCTTTGTGAGCCGATGCGGGCCGAAAGATAGTCGGTGGCGCTGATCCACAACATGCACACCCGTTTGGGCGTGGTCCAGCGTTCGCAGAGCCAGTGCGCCAGCCCGATATGGTCGGGGTGCATGTGCGTCACGATGACACGCAGCACCGGCATGCCTTCCAGCTGGGTGGCAAAAATCGCCTCCCACTGCGCTTTGGACTCTTCCCGGCTGATGCAGCAGTCCACGATGGTCCAGCCCTGTATCTTCGCGCCCGCCCGGTCCGGGTCGTCCATCTCGTCGCGCAGCAGCCACAGGTTGATGTGGTTCAGCGCGAAGGGCAGGGCCATGCGTATCCACTTGACGTCCGGCGCCACCTCCATGGCCATGCCCGACTCGGGCAGGGTGTCTCCAAAGGGGTAATCCAGTTGCTGCTCAAGGAGGTTCATGTCATCATTCGCGGTATATTTGACGTTTACGTAAACGTCATACACAACCATTGTAGGGACCGCGCCTGTTTCGCGCTGTCGCCCGCGTTTGCAAAGACCACATCATGGCCACTACCTACACCATCAGCGACCTGGCAAAAGAGTTTGACCTGACGACGCGCGCCATGCGTTTTTACGAAGACATGGGCTTGCTGCAGCCCCAGCGCGAAGGGGCGGGCGGACGCAACCGCGTGTACACCGCGCGTGACCGTACCCGGCTCAAGCTTACCCTGCGCGCCAAGCGTTTGGGCCTGTCGCTGACCGAGGCCAAGGACATCATCGACATGTACGACAGCCCGCGCGACACCGGGCCGCAGCTGCGCAAGTTCCTCGCCATCCTGGCGCAGCACCGCGCACAGCTGGAGGAGCAGATGACCGAACTGCAGGGCAACCTCGAAGAGGTGAAAACGCACGAGCGCGAGGCCAAGGCGCTGCTGGCGAAACTTGAGAAAGCGAAGCAGGCGGCGTAGCGGTGACCTGCTTTGCGACTAGCCCCATGACGATCGATTCCCTGCGCCGCGCGGCCCTGGTCCTGTTCGCGGTGGGCCTGCCCGCCCTCGCGGCGGCCCAACAGGGATGCACCGGTTCATTCCTCAACCCCCAGCAGCGATTTCCGTTCAATGAAGCGCGGGCGGCCGGTGCGCCGGCGGTGTTCGGCCATGGCCTGCCATTGGAGGATGTGACGTATCGCGTTACCGGGGATCCGCAAGCCCATTCGCTCGAGGAGTACCTGACCCGTTTCTGCACGACGGGGTTTCTCGTCCTGCATGAGGACCGGATCGTCTATGAGCGATACCTGCAGGGAACCGGCGCCCAGGACGCGCTGCTCTCGGCGTCCATGTCGAAGACGATCCTGTCGCTGCTGGTCGGCGTGGCAGTCGCGGAAGGCAAGCTGGCGCTGGGCACCACCGTCAGGCAGGTCTTGCCCGGCTTCGGAGCCAGCGCATTTGCCGACGACACGGTGGAGGATCTGCTGCGGATGGCCACCTCGGCCAAGCTTCATGCCGCCTACGAGGCGGGCGCGATATCGGACAACCGCGCGACCGACCCCACCGTCTCGCCGCGCCAGAGCATGCGGCGCTACCTGCAGGAGAGGACGGATCGATCCCCCGCCGGCAAGACCTTCAGCTACAACGGCGCGGTGAGCGCGTTGCTCGGCCTCATGCTGAGCGAACGTACGGGCGTGAGCAACACCGCATATCTGGAGGACAGGATGTGGTCGCGCCTCGGGGCCGAGGGCAGCGGCTTCTGGATCAAGAATTTCCATGGCGAGGAGGGTGTTCAAGGCCAGTTCGCCGCGCGCCTGCGCGACTACGGCCGGCTGGGGACGCTGGTGCTGAACCGGGGGCAGGCGGCAGGCGGGCAGGTCGTGCCCGCCGCATGGATCGACGAGATGGTCATGCTACGGCCGGACAAGCCGCAGCCCAAGGGGGCCCCGTTCTATGGGTTGCACGTCTGGATTCCACAGGCGGCCGGCGGCCGGTCCTTTTTCTGGGGTGTCGGCGGCCAGAATATCTTTGTCGATCCCGTCGCCCGCATGGTGATTGTCCATACGGGCAATTCACGGGAAGCGCAATTTGCCGGCGATGCGCATCTCTTTCCCCTTCGGGACGCGATCGCACGGACGCTCAGGTCGCGCGCGAAGCTTTCACCGCCCTTGGACAGCGCTTCCGCCAGCAGGCATAATTGACGTTTACGTAAACGTCAACTAAAACAAGAGCCGCCTTTTATCCGTTCAAAGGGTCTTCCATGGATGCAACCGCCGCACCGTCCACACTGTTTCGCCGCATTGAAGCCAGCTTTTTGCGCCAGGGCCTGATGCAGCACCTCGGTGCGCGCCTGCTGCGCGTGGAGCCCGGCCTGTGCGAGGTGGCCCTGCCGTATTCGGAGCACGTCACGCAGCAACAAGGCACTTTCYACGGCGGCGCCATGGGCGCGCTGGCCGATATCGCCGGTGGTTACGCCGCGCTGACCATGGCTGCGGAAGATTCCGAGGTCACCACGGTCGAATACAAGATCAACTTCATGGCCGGTTTCAGGGACGGCGAGCTGCGCGCCCTGGGCCGCGTCGTCAAGGCCGGCAAGCGCATCATCGTCACGACCGCTGAAGTCACGCACGTCGGCGCAGCGGGCAAGGAAAGCGCCTGCGCGCTGATGCAGCAGACGCTGGTGCCCGTGCCCAAGACCTACTAATCC
>NZ_JBFUAZ010000029.1:0-15764 GCF_056406035.1 Polaromonas sp. P1_E1_2
GTGGCATCGATGTCCGCATCTGTCGGCTTGGGGATTTTGTCGAGCAGGGCGGCGGCCGCCATCAGCATGCCCGACTGGCAATAGCCGCATTGGGGCACCTGCTCGGCAATCCAGGCGGCCTGCAGGGCGTGTGGCTTGTCCGTCGCACCCAGCGCTTCAATGGTCTGAATGCGCTTGCCCACCACGGCGGACACCGGGACGACGCAGGACCGCACCGCTTCGCCGTCCACCCGCACCGTGCAAGCGCCACACGCGGCCACGCCGCATCCGAACTTGGTGCCCGTCATGTTCAGCACGTCGCGCAGCAGCCAGAGCAAGGGCATGCCGGGGTCGGCGTCGGCCTGAACGGCCCGTCCATTGATTTGCAGTTCCAAGGTCCCTCCTTCAGCGATCGAATCGCCGGAACGAACGACTATATCGGCGAGGCCTGGCAAGCGATAGGGCGCAGATGCGACATCGGCCACTCAGTAATAACTTGTATTTAAGGGATGGCACATATGTGGCGTCATATGGCCAAAGGCGGGCCCTGCAGGGCCGATGAAGAGCCTATATAGAAACCGCCTCGCGGCAGGGGCGGATAATCTGCCCCCTTATGGCACTTATTACCTTACTGGACGCCCAACTCGCTTTTGGGCATGTCGCACTGCTGGACCACGCAGATTTTTCCCTTGAAACCAACCAGCGCATCGGCCTGATCGGGCGCAACGGCACGGGCAAGTCGTCCCTGCTGAAAATTCTCGCCGGCCTCGAAAAACCCGATGACGGCACGCTGCAGCTGCAGCAGAACCTGCGCATCGCCTATGTGCCGCAAGAGCCCAGCCTGGACCCGCATGCTACGGTTTTTATAGCTGCCAGCGCAGGATTGGCGCGCACCAGGCACGTAGTTGAGCAGTATCTTGCGGCCGACGAAAACACCGACCTGGACGCCCTGCAGTCGGAAATCGAGGCGCTGGACGGCTGGACCTGGGAGCAGCGCGTCGAGGAAACCCTGCACCGCCTGCACCTGGACAAGGACGCCATCGTCGGTTCGCTCTCGGGCGGCACCAAAAAACGCGTGGCGCTGGCCCAGGCGCTGGTCGCCAAACCCGACGTGCTGTTGCTCGACGAGCCGACCAACCACCTGGACCTCGATTCCATCGCCTGGCTGGAGGACCTGCTTGTCAATTTCAACGGCAGCATCATCACCATCACGCATGACCGGGCCTTCCTGGACCAGGTCGCCACCGTCATCGTCGAGCTCGACCGCGGCAAACTGAACAGCTACCCTGGCAATTTTGCCCAGTACCTGGTGCAAAAAGAAGAACAGATGGCCCAGGAAGCCGTCATCAATGCCAAGGCCGACAAGCTGCTGGCGCAGGAAGAGGTGTGGATCCGCAAGGGCGTGGAGGCGCGCCGCACCCGCAGCGTGGCCCGCATTGGACGCCTCGAAGCCCTGCGCGACAACCGTGCGGCACGGCGTGATGCGGTGGGCCGCGTCAACCTGGACGTCTCCAGCGGCGAGAAGAGTGGCAAGATCGTGGCCGAACTGACGGATGTGAGCAAAAGCTTTGGCCATCCCGGATCGGAAAAAATCATCGTCAACAAATTCACCGGCACACTGCTGCGCGGCGACAAGGTCGGCCTGCTGGGGCCCAACGGCGCCGGCAAGACCACGCTGCTCAAGCTGATTCTGGGTGAACTGCAGCCCGATGTGACGAATCCGCCCGGCAAAATCCGCCAGGGTGCCAACCTGCAGGTCGCGTACTTTGACCAGATGCGCGACAGCCTGGACCTGGACGCCACGCTGGAAGATTTCATCAGCCCCGGCAGCGAGTGGGTCGAAATCAACGGCCAGAAGAAACACGTCAAGAGCTATTTGACGGACTTCCTGTTCTCGCCCCAGCGCGCGAACTCGCCCGTGCGCACCTTGTCAGGCGGCGAGCGCAACCGGCTGCTGCTGGCGCGCCTGTTCGCGCGGCCGGCCAATGTGTTGGTGCTGGACGAGCCGACCAACGACCTGGACATCGACACGCTCGAATTGCTGGAAGACCTGTTGCAAAACTACGAAGGCACGGTGTTCCTGGTCAGCCACGACAGGCGCTTCCTGGACAACGTGGTCACCAGCACCATCGCCTATGAGGGCACGCCCGAGAACCCCGGCTTCTGGCGCGAATACGAGGGCGGYGTGACCGACTGGATCACGCAATCCAAGCGCGCAGCGCAGATTACCGGTGCCAACAAGCCCGCCAGCAGCCCCGCCGGCAGCAAAATTTCAAGCAAAACAAGCCCGCAACCCAATAAGGACGAGCGTGAGCAGCTATCAAAAAAGAAGCTGAGCTACAAGGAGCAGCGCGAGCTCGACGGCCTGCCGGCGCTGATCCAGCAGCTGGAGTCGCAGCAAAAAGCCATCGAGCAKGAGCTCTATGACGGAACGCTTTACACCACGAATGCCAAGCGCGCCGCGGAACTCAACGCGCGCAACAGCAAAATCGAGGAAGAGCTGATGACCGCGCTGCAGCGCTGGGAAATCCTGTCGTCATAACCGTGCCCGCTGGCCCCCTGCATGCGGCCCGGCTACTGCCGGGAAGAGCAGTCAAGCCGGGCGCCTACAAGAAGAATAGGTGCGAACGCAGGGCCCGGCGGCACCAAATACATCTCCTTACGCTAAAGTGGCCTGCACCATGCAGACCACTTCCAGTACTCTTTCCGGCACCCGCTTGATCCCGCATACAGGCTGGCGCGCGTTGCAGGGGCTGGCCATGGCCTTCGCCGCTCTCTGGATTGCGGGTTGCGCCTCGCTGCCCAGCGAGGTTGACCGCCCGGTTTCCACGGCACTGGCCAACCCGGCCGAAACGCGCCTGGGCAGTCTGGTGGCAGCCCGTGCGGCCAAGGCGGGAACACGCAACGACTCGGGGTTCGCGCTGGTGGGTGACGCCGAGCTGGCTTTCACCAGCCGCATGACGCTGATCAAGGCAGCGCAAAAGACACTGGATATCCAGTACTACGCGATCTTTGCCGACGAAACCACCGAACGCATGTTTGACGCGCTGCGCGAAGCAGCGGGCCGCGGCGTGCGCATCCGCATCCTGCTGGACGACTTCAACACCTCGGGAAAAAACGCGCAGGTGCTGAAGCTGGCGTTTGAAAAAAACATCGAGCTGCGCCTCTTCAACCCCCTGCCGGGCGGCCGTGGCTCGCTGATGTTCCGAATCCTGGGCAACCTCAAGGACACGGCGCGCATGCAGCGGCGCATGCACAACAAGATTTTTGTGGCGGACAACGCCGTGGCCATTACCGGCGGACGCAACCTGGGCGAAACCTACTTCGGCCAGAGCACCGGCACCAACTTTGTCGACATCGACGTGCTGGCAGCGGGCCGCATCGCGCAAGATCTGTCGCGCAGCTTTGACCAGTACTGGAACAACCCGCTGGCCTACCCGGTGCAGTCGCTGATGACCGAAAAGGAAATCGACGCACTCAAGCGCAAGCCGCAGGCCCCGGAAAACCTTTCTTCTCCCGCAGGCACAGCACAGGCCGCTACCCTCCAGGCTGGTGACGGCGCGGTACCCCCCTCAACCCGGCCGGAACGGGTGACCTCTCCATTGCCGACGCTGCCGGATTCGACCGACCTGCGGCTCTTAACCTGGACCTGGGCGCCCTCGGCGCTGCTGGTGGACAAGGCGTCCAAGATCGCCGCCGACGCCGACACCACTGAAGAATCGCAGGACACTACGGTCGACGGGCTGCTTCAACTGATGTCGCAGGCCAAAAACAACCTGCTGATCGTTTCGCCTTACTTCGTGCCCGGCGAACGCATGATGAAGCAGTTTGCCGACCTCCGGCAACGCGGCATTCGTGTGCGGGTGCTCACCAACTCACTGGCATCCAACGACGCGCCGGCTGCCCACGTCGGTTACGCCCGCTACCGCAAGGCCTTGCTGGAGATGGGCATCGAGATTTACGAAATGCGCGCCGAGCAGGAAGGCTCTTTCAGCAGCTTCGGCTCGGCAGCGATCGCGGGGGGATCCACGGGCGGTTCCACCGGCGGCTCACGTGCCAGCCTGCATTCCAAGGTCGTCGTCATGGACGACCGCCTGCTGGTCGTGGGCTCCATGAACCTGGACCTGCGTTCGCAACTGCAAAACAGCGAAGTGGCCATAGTCATCCGCAACCGAGCCATCTCGGCCGAGGCCACGCGGCTGATCGAGCCCACGCTGGCTTCCGGCGCCTACCGTGTCGAGCTGGAAAACGGTCGGCTGGTCTGGCGTGCGCCGCAAGGTTCGCCACTGAAAGACTCCATGATCGAGCCCGACGCGAGTTGGGGACTGCAACTGATGCTCAAGCTGATCGGGCCCTTTGCACCGGACGAAATGCTTTAAAGACAGGGCCTTTGGCCCCGTCAAGCCGCTGCAGCAGCTTTCTGAATAGCTTCCCGGTGGGCGCCCACCTCGTCCTGAAGACCGGATTGTTGGCTCACATGGCGCCCTTGCCGCGCTGCGCCTTGTCGGCTGGAACGCACGGGTGCAACCGGCTTGGCGGCACCCAGCAAATCGGCCAGGCAATGGGGTCGGCCACGTGCGCCGCTGGCCAGATAGTCGGCCAGCAGGGCGCTGCGCACATCTGCGCCGGCCAGACCCCGCACCGATGTGAGGTGCTCAAACAGCAAATCCACCAGTTTCTCAGGTGCGAACTCATGGGTTTTACCGGTGCTGGCCCAGAGCCAGTCGCTGAAATGCAGAAAATGGCCGAACGCCGAGCCGGGGGCCAGCAGCAGCCGGAGCCCCCGCGCAAAACGCCCTGAGTTGGCCAGCATTTCCCAGTACCGCGCAAAACGGTTGATGCGTTGCATGGTGACAAAGTCAATCGTGGAGTTCTGCAGAATCGTGTACGGCGTCTGCGGGTCATACGCCATGGCAAACTCCGCCGTGTGCCGGGTAATCGGAGTGCCGCGCAGGCGCTTCAGGATGCCGAACTGGATTTCATGCGGCGCCARCTCATRCAGGCGRTCAAAACCCTCGGCRAAGCTCTCCAGCGTCTCGCCGGGCAAGCCGAAGATCAGGTCKGCGTGCACATGGGCMTGGCTYTCRGTCACCAGCCAGCGCAGGTTGTCGGCGGTCCTGGCGTTGTCCTGCTTGCGCGAAATGCGCTGCTGCACCTCGGGGTTGAAGCTCTGGATACCGACTTCAAACTGCAGCGAACCTGCCGGGAACTGCGCAATCAGCGCCTTGAGCCGGTCGGGCAGGCTGTCGGGCACCACTTCAAAATGCACAAACAGGTCTGGCGCCATCCGGTCCAGGAAAAACTGCAGGATGCGCACCGAGTTCTCGACCTTCAGGTTGAAGGTGCGGTCCACAAACTTGAAGTTGCGTGCGCCGCGCCGGTACAGCGCGTCCATCTCGGCCATAAACGCATCCAGGTCAAACGCCCAGGCGGTCTTGTCGAGCGAGCTCAGGCAGAACTCGCACTTGAAGGGGCAGCCGCGCGAGGCTTCGACATACAGCAACCGTTTGGCCAGGTCTTCGTCGGTGTATTCGCCATAAGGCAAGGCCAGCGCCTCCAGTGCCGGCTGCTCCCCTGCAACGACCTTCATCAGCGGTTGCGGGCCATCGAGCAAGGCACGGCAGAGCTTGGGAAAACTCACATCGCCCCAGCCGGTGACCACATGGTCGGCCAGGCGGCAGATTTCCTGCTGATCCGTTTCATAGCTGACCTCGGGCCCGCCCAGCACCACCTTGATGCCGGGCCTCAGGGTTTTGAGCAGGCGCACGACCTGGGTGGTTTCCACCACGTTCCATATATAGATGCCTAGGCCGATGACTTCAGGATCGAGCGCCAGCAACTCCTCGACGATCTGCATGGGCCGTTGCTGGATCACAAATTCGCGCAGCAACGTTTGCGCACGAAGGCCGGGGCCGCCATGCAGGTCCATATTGGCCAGCAGGTACCGCAGGCCCAGCGAAGCGTGGATGTACTTCGCGTTGAGGGTGGCGAGGACAATGCGCGGCATGCCCCTATTATCTGGGCTGACTCTGAAAACGGCTGTAATAAGGCAGCGTGAAAATCGACTAACCATCATCGAGCAATGCCCGCACGCTGTCTTGCCCCCTGGCCTTCCAGGAACTAATCTCTGCGCCACCCGCTCACACTTGCACAATGAATGCCCTGCGTTTTCCGTTTGCCAAGCTAGCCGCTACATTTTTGATAGCTGCTTGCGCAATCCCCGTGCCCGCCAGCGCTCAAAAAGCCTTTAGCGACATTCTGAGCAAGGGCACCCCGGGCACAACCGGTGCGGTGGTCACAACGGAGCAGGTCAGTGCCGAACTGCTGGCCTGGGCGCCGGAAGGCGTGGAGCCCGGCAAGCCGGTCTGGGTGGGGCTGCGGCTCACGCACCAGCCCGAATGGCATACCTACTGGAAAAACTCCGGTGACTCCGGGCTGCCGACGCAGCTCGACTGGCAACTGCCCGCCGGCATTACTGCAGGCGATATCGCCTGGCCGACGCCCAAAAAAATCCCGATTGGCACGCTGGCCAACTACGGCTATGAAAAGGCGGTGCTGCTGCCCGTGCCTTTGACCGTGGCGCCCGGTTTCGCCGCCAGGCAGCTGGACGTCAAACTCAAGGCGTCCTGGCTGGTGTGCCGCAAGGAATGCATTCCGCAAGAGGGCGACTTTTCACTGAGCATCCCGGTGCGAAGCTCGACCGCGGCCAGCGGCCAACTGTTTCAGGACACGTTCGCTGCCACGCCCAAAGCACTGGCGGCCGGCGCCAGCCAGGTGGCCGTCGAAGGCAAGGCGATCAGCATTTCCCTGGCCGGCTTGCCCGCCGCCCTGCAAGGAAAAACACTGGCGCTGTACCCCGAAACCGGTAGCGTGATCGAGCCCGCCGCCCCCTGGCAACAGGCTTGGCAAGGCGCGGTGTGGACGGCACAGGTGCCCCTGTCGGGCCAGCGCACCGAGAGCCCGGCCAGCATGCCGCTGGTGGTGGCCCTGGAGAACACTGCCTATCGCATTGACGCGCCGGTCAAAGGCCCCTGGCCTGCGCCAGCGGCTGCCACCGTCGTGCCGCCCGCACTTGAAGCGGCCTTGCGCGCCAACGCGTCGGCCGGTGCGGCCCCCGTGCAAACCAGCGCACCACCGGTCGGACTCATCGCCGCCATGCTGGGCGCATTGCTCGGCGGGCTGATCCTCAACCTCATGCCCTGTGTGTTTCCGGTGCTGGCCATCAAGGTGGTGGGTTTTGTGCAGGTGAAGGACCAGGCCACGCGCCTGACCACCGGCCTGGCTTACACCGTGGGCGTGGTGGTGTCTTTCCTGGCGCTGGGTGCGCTGCTGCTGGGTTTGCGCGCAGCGGGTGAGCAGCTCGGCTGGGGCTTTCAGCTGCAAAACCCGGCGGTAGTGGCGCTGCTGGCGGCACTGTTCACCTTGCTGGGGTTGAACCTGGCGGGCCTGTTTGAATTCGGCAATGTCCTGCCGGGCCGGCTTGCGGGCTGGCAGGCGAAAAACCCCACCGTCAACGCATTTTTGTCGGGTGTGCTGGCCACCGCCATTGCATCGCCCTGCACCGCTCCTTTCATGGGCGCCTCGCTGGGCTATGCGGTGGGTCTCCCTGCACTTGAAGCGCTCGCGATTTTCGCGGCCATCGGTATGGGTATGGCATCGCCTTATCTGGCGGCGAGCGCCATACCGGCCGTGGCAAGAATGCTGCCGCGTCCCGGCCCCTGGATGGTGACCTTCAAGCAGCTGATGGCTTTCCCGATGTTTGCCACGGTCGCCTGGCTGGTCTGGGTACTGGGCCAGCAAAGCGGCATCGACGGCGCGGGTGCACTACTGGCCTTGCTGGTGTTGATGGCACTGGCGATCTGGGCCTTTACCCTGCGCGGCACGGCACGCACGCTCTTGGCAACCTTTTCCGTGGCGTTGGGCGCGTTGGGGCTGTGGGCCATTGGCCCGAACATCACCAGACCCGCGGCCTTGGTGTCGGCAACACCGACAGCAGGCGGTTGGCAGGCCTGGGAGCCGGGCCGGGTTGACCAGCTCACCGCGCAAGGGCAAAGTGTGTTCGTGGATTTCACCGCCGCCTGGTGCGTGACCTGCCAGTACAACAAAAAGACCACCCTCTCGAATGCGTCGGTACTGGCCGACATCGAAACGAAGAACGTGGCGCTGTTGCGTGCCGACTGGACGCGGCGCGACCCGGCAGTGACAGCGGCACTGAAGCAACTGGGCCGCAATGGCGTGCCGGTGTATGTGATTTACAAGCCCGGCCGCGCGCCGGTCGTGCTGTCGGAGATTCTGTCGGTTGACGACGTGAGGGCCGAACTGGCCAAGCTGTAAAAGAACCTGTTGTCGTGTTGTTGATGTCTCCTGAAGGAGTTCAAGCCATGTTGAATACCCCTCTGCAGCCCGTCCGGGCACTTACCCGCCGCAACTTTTCTGGCGCTCTCGTTGCCGCCCCCTGGCTGGCGTCGGCCGCTTTTTCCACGCAGGCGGCCACAGCAAGTGTCGGCCAGGCAGCCCCTGACTTTTCGGCCCCCGACACGGCCGGCAAGACCCGCAACCTGGGCGATTACAAGGGCAAGCTGGTGGTGCTGGAATGGACCAATCCGGGCTGCCCTTTTGTGCGCAAGCACTACAGCGGCAACATGCAAGGCCTGCAAAAGGAGTTCACCGCCAAAGGCGTGGTGTGGCTGTCCATCAACTCCACGGAGGCCGAAAGCGGCGACTACCTGGCGCCGGCCAAACTGGCCGGCTGGATGGCCGAGAAACAGGGCCAGCCGACTGCGACACTGATGGACGAGTCAGGCAGGATCGGCCAGCTTTACGGCGCCAAGACGACACCGCACATGTACATCATCAGTCCGCAGGGCCAGCTGATTTACGCAGGCGGTATTGACAGCATCCCTTCTGCCCGCGTTGACGATATCAAGACCGCCACCAATTACGTGCGCCAGGGCCTGACCGAAGCGCTGGGCGGCAAGCCCTTGAGCGTAGCGACCAGCCGGGCTTATGGCTGCTCCGTCAAATACAAGGCATGAACCAGTCATGAACCCCTTGCCACCTGCAGAGCGCATGCCGCACATCCTCAACCACTGCCGCACCATCGCGGTAGTGGGCTTGTCGCCCAAGCCTCACCGCGCCAGCTTTGATGTGGCGCGCTACATGYAGGCCAATGGCTACCGCATCATCCCGGTCAACCCCAACGCCGCCGAGGTGCTTGGTGAAAAGGCCTATTCGACGCTGACCGAAGCCGCCCAGCACGAAAAGATCGACCTGGTGAACTGCTTTCGCAACAGCGAAGATATTCCGCCAGTGGTCGATGAAGCCATTGCGATAGGCGCCAAGGCCGTGTGGATGCAGCTCGGAATTTCCAATCCGGCAGCCGCCGCCAAGGCAGAAGCCGCAGGCTTGCTGGTGGTACAGGACCACTGCCTCAAGATTGACCACCGCGTGCTGCTATCCCGCGGACTGTTGCACCCGATTGCCCAAGTGGGCGCGGCTTCCGCCTGAGCTTGCCCCTGCGGCCGGCGGCAGCCCGGGAAAGCCATGCTTGCGCGGCGCGGCGCAGCCGCTGAAAATGCCCCATGTCCCTGCGCACGGCACCCATCTCCCTTYCCGCACCAGCCATTTCTCCTTCCATTTTTTCATTCTTCCGCCCTCCCCTGTTGCTGGCCCTGGCTGCATTGGCCGGCTGCGCCAGCCAGGCGCCCACGCACAAGGGCGAAGCACAGGCCGCCCCGATGGCCGCCAGCGAGATCGGCCAGTCGGACGTGAACCGCATGGCCACCCTGGGCATGCGTGACAACCTGGAGGGTTTGCTGCGCCTGGCCGACAAGCTGTACCGGCGCAACCCGGCGGAATGGCGAAAAACCAGCACGCTCGGGCGCGACGCGGCCCTTGCCCAGTTGCGCGTGGCGGTCGATACCCGCACACCCTGGCCCGAGCTGCAGGGCAAGCGCGATATCGCCGCGCTGTCGCTGGCGCTGGGCCCCGACTTCAAGGGCGATCGCGTGGCGGCGTTCATTTATGCCAGCGCCGACATGGTGGTCACGGCCCACGGCGGGAAAACAGCGTATTACCTGACCGACAGCCTGGACGCACAATACATCTACAACGCCGCCCGCAACATTGAAATCGCCGTATGGATGCTGTCCAACCGGCGCAATGCCGCAGGCCAGCCCTTGCTGCTGGCCGACGAAATCACCGAGCGCGAGCGCAACCTGAGCTTTGAACGCGAGTTCGGCAAAATCATTGGACGGCTCGATCTGCTGGCCTCCGTTCTGACCGAGAAGTACCGCCGCGCGGTGATCACCTATGTTCAAAATCTACTGGGCGGAACGTTTTTGCAGTTCCTACCTGTGAGGTAGGAACTGCAAAATTAGGCACACCCCCGTCTCGGCTCACTCCGTGTAGCCGGATCCCCCCTTGCAGGGGGCGACCGCTGTGGCCGGGCGAAGCCGGGTTCCACGCTGAATCAAGCCACCCCCTTCTCGGCCCACTTCGTGTGGCCGGATCCCCCCTCAGGGGTCGGCCGCCGCGGCCACTGGATGGGAGAGAGGTTTCCGGCGCGGGGCGATCCTGGGCGGAGACAATAGGCTTTTGCCAATCGTTTTTCCGGAAGCCGCCATGCCCGACAACTATTTGCCCGAAGTCAGAAACCAGTATGAGGCGCTGCCTTATCCGCCCTGCAATCCGCAGGACGACCACAAGCGCCTGGTACGGACCTGGCTCGAAGACCTGCCCATGATCAACCACTACTGCTTTGCGGGGAAGCAGTCGTTCCAGAATGGCTTTCGTGCGCTGGTGGCAGGCGGTGGCACCGGCGACGCCACCATTTTCCTGGCCGAGCAGTTGCGCCATACCGACGCACAAATCGTGCATCTCGACATGAGCGGAGCCAGCATCGCACTGGCGAAGGAGCGCGCACAGATTCGCGGGCTGGCAAACATCGCCTGGGTTCATGATTCATTGCTGAACCTGCCCGCCCTGGCGGCAGAGCTCGGCGCCTTCGACTACATCAATTGCAGCGGCGTACTTCACCATCTGGCCGATCCCGATCTGGGATTCAAGGCGTTGCGCAGTGTACTCAAAGACGATGGCGCCATCGGACTCATGGTGTATGCCACCACGGGCCGCACCGGGGTGTACCAGATGCAGGATCTCATGCGCCTGGTCAACGGCGACGAGGCGGATGCGCAGCGGAAAATCGCCAACACGCGCGACTTGCTGGCCAGCCTGCCCGCCACCAACTGGTTCAAGCGCAGCGAAGACCTGCACCACGACCACAAGATGGGCGACGCAGGCATCTACGACCTGCTGCTGCATTCGCAGGACCGCTCATACAGCGTGGGCGAGCTGTTTGACTGGCTGGGCGACGAAGCGCATGGCGCAAGGAGCGGACACGGCATGCACCTGGAGTTCACCGATGTACAGCGCGGCCTTTCGCCTTATTTACCGCACATGGTGCTGGGAAGCAAGCCGCCGGCCATGGCCGCGGCATTGCGCAGGCTGCCGCGCAGGAAGCAATATGAAATGGCCGAGCTGATGGCCGGCACCCTTATTACCCATTCCCTATACGTCACACGCAACGACCGTTGCAAGGCCCCCTACGGCGATCCGGAGTACGTGCCTTTCTTCTACCATGAGCCCTTGACCGGCGAACTTGCCGCGCAGGTGTTTGGCAGCAACAAGGGCCAGCCCTTCATGCTCAGGCATCAGCACTCAGGCGCCTCGGTGATGGTGAATCCCGGCAAGTACGGCGCAAAAATTCTCGCGTTGATAGATGGGGAAAAAACCTTTGGCGAAATATTCGACCAATTCCGCGCGGCCTGGCAGGGCAAAGCGGCTGCGCCTGACAATGCCGTTCTGTTTGGCGACTTCGCCGAGTCGTTCGACGTTCTCAGCGCCCTGGATCGGCTTCTGCTCAGGCACCCCTCGGCCGAAGCCACAGCCGCGAAATAAGAGCCGGAGGATTTTGAGGCTCTCAGGCGAGAGAGCCCCACGCACTCTCAGTTTGGGGCGACTCGGCCACAAGCAGATCCACAACGACCACCAGCTCGCCGCCGAACCGGCCTATGCCCAGGCCGCTCATGAGCTTTTGCTCCTCCTCGTCGGAAGCCATGCGCAAAAAGCACAGGGCCTGCTGCTTGCCGGCATGGGCGGCCGGCAGGATGTTGAGCTGCGTGACCGAGCCGAAGCGCTCGCACATGTTTTTCAGAGCCTTCCGCAAAGCAGGGATGTCGGGGCATTGCTGAAGCTGGTCGAGTTCGAGTGGGCTCATGGATCCTTGCGTGAAATAGAACAACGGAAACAATACAAAAAACGGGAGATAACCGGGGAGTGCTGCAGGATGAAGGGTGACGCAGTAACCCGGCGTGGGGGGCCGCGTGCCTGAAGCGTAGGACAAAATCCTGTGCAGGTAAGTGACGGAACGTTTTGCAACGCTTTATGCCCAATGCTTGCAAATCTTGCGTAAAAGAAATGCCGCTATGCGTCAGCATCGTCTATTGAATGTCTGAAAAGCAGGTGTTTGCCCGTGTCCGTTTCCGTTCCCGTCATTGATCCTGCGCTCGCGCTCCATGTCCTGCCTCATTCCGGCGCCGACCGCCTCGCCCGGCTGGCCGCGCGCACTTGCGACGCCCCCATCGCCATCGTGGTGGCCCTGGACGGCGGCCAGGCGGCGCTCAGTTCCGGCACCGGTTTTTCACCGCAAGAGCGCGAAGGGCTGGTCGCTCTGTGTGAAGCCACACTGGACACACCACCCCGCCAGCCGCAGTTGCCGGCCCGCAGCGCGCCCGACATCCTGTTTTATCGGGGCTTGCCGCTGACGCGGGAAGACGGCACGCTGCTGGGCGCGCTTGCGGTCATGGACAAGATCGCACGAAGCCTCAGCGCCGACCAGGAAGAGGATCTCGAAACGCTGGCGGGCCTTGCTGCCGGGCAACTGGTCGCGCAGCACAGCCACGCACTGCAGGCCACGCAGCAGACTGAAGAAGAGGCCCAGCGGCTGGCCRCTCGCCTGGGCATCACCCTGGAGAGCATCACCGAAGGGTTTTATACGCTGGATACGCAGTGGCGCTTTACCTATCTCAACCGGGAGGGTGCCCGGCTGCTCGGCCGCCCCAGCAAAGACTTGCTGGGAAAAAGCATCTGGAAGGAATTTCCGGGCGCCATCAATACCTCGTTTTCCGAGCAGGTCCGGGCCGCGGTTGCGGGCAACTACCAGGTGGAATTTGAGGCCCTGTATGCACCGCTGGACAAATGGTTCGAGATCCGCGCCTACCCGTTTCCGGATGGGGTCGCCATCTACTTTCGTGACGTCAGCGAACGGCGCAAGGCCAGGGAGCAGCTCATGCTGCTGGAAACGAGCATCTCCCGCCTCAACGATATCGTGCTCATCGCGGAAGCGGTCCCCTCCGGGAAGCCGGGCTTGCGCATCATCTTTGTCAACAATGCCTTCGAACACCATACCGGCTATAGCCCGCAAGAGGCCATGGGTCATTCACCGCGCCTTCTATGCGGGCCGTTGACCCAACGCAGCGAGCTGCAGCGCATCAGCGCCGCCTTCCAGAAGGGCGAACCCGTTCAGGCCGAGCTCATCACCTACAAAAAAAACGGCAGGCACTTCTGGATGGAAGTCGACATCGTGCCGGTCGCCGATGACGCCGGTGTGTTCTTTACCCATTGGGTTGCCGTGGGGCGGGACATCACGCGCCGCAAGGTGGCGGAGAGCGAAATCAAGCATCTCGCCTTCTACGATCCGCTCACACAATTGCCCAACCGCCAGTTGCTGATGGACAGGCTCCAGAAGGCGCTTACCCACAACTACCGGCATCCGCGCGAAGCGGCGCTGATGTTCATTGACCTGGACAATTTCAAGACACTCAACGACACCATGGGCCACCAGAAAGGCGACCTGTTGCTGCAGCAGGTTGCCAAGCGCCTTGCGGCCTGCCTGGAGCCGCCCGACACGGTGGCGCGCCTGGGCGGGGATGAATTTGTGGTCATGCTGGAGGACCTGGGCCAGGACCCTCAAGCAGCGGCCGCAAAAGCCGAAGCGGTGGGTGCGCGGATTCTTGCAGCGCTGAGCGAACCCTACAGCCTGGCGGGCTACCAGCACTACAGCACCTGCAGTATCGGCATCACTTCGTTCAACCAGACCCTGGACAACATTGGAGACCTGCTCAAGCAGGCCGACCTGGCCATGTACCAGGCCAAGATGGCCGGGCGCAACACCATCTGCTTTTTCAACCCGGCGATGCAGGCCGCCGTCACCGCCAGTGCCGCACTGCAATCGGACCTGCGCCAGGGCCTGCGCGAAAAGCAGTTCCTTCTGTACTACCAGCCACAGGTAGGGCGCGACGGGCGCATGACGGGCGTCGAGGCACTCCTGCGCTGGCAGCACGGCGGGCGCGGCCTGGTGCAGCCGTCCGAGTTCATTCCGGCGGCTGAGGAGGCCGGGCTGATACTGCCGCTGGGCCAATGGGCGCTTGAGACGGCTTGCCGCCAGCTGGCGGCGTGGGCCCACCGCCCCGAGACCGCAGCCTTCAGTGTGGCCGTCAACGTGAGTGTGCGGCAGTTCCGCCACCCGGAGTTCGTGGACCTTGTCATGGCCGCACTCAAGGAAACGAAAGTCAGCCCGCACAAGCTCAAGCTGGAGCTGACCGAAAGCCTGCTGGCGGAGAACATGGAGGTCACCATCACCAAAATGGCCCGGCTCAAGAAGATGGGCGTGACCCTTTCCATTGACGATTTCGGCATGGGCTATTCCTCACTCTCATGCCTGAAGCGCTTGCCGCTGGACCAATTGAAAATCGACAAGTCTTTTGTGGAAGACATCCTGCGCGACCCTAACGACGCCGCCATCGCACGCACCATCATTGGCCTGGCGCAAAGCCTGGGGCTGGGCGTGGTGGCGGAAGGCGTTGAGACCGAAGCCCAGCGCGACTTCCTGTCGCGCCACGGTTGCGACTGCTACCAGGGCTATCTGTTCTGCAAGCCCCTGCCCATCGACGAGCTCGAAGCCTTCATCAAGACACTTCGGATTTAAGGGTGACGGCAGGCAAAGGCGAGGCCTTGTGGTGTTCCAGCCGGAAGATCACCTCCTTGACGATGCCATACATCACCGCGCGGTCGCGGCCAGGGTGGTCCGTGAAATGCACCGTCGTGGACCCGAGCGTCGCGCCCCCGGCGTCATAGCTCACCGTGATGCCGTAGGCCGTCATCAGCGGGCCGCAGGCACGCCAGTCGCGCGTCCATTGCGGCAAAGCCTGATTGCTGTCCCAGAGGGTGCCTGCGCTTTCGTAGCATTCCTCGATGTGCGCATGACCCAGCAGTTGCGCAAGGTGCCTCTCCTTGGCGATGCAACTGCGGAAATACTCCTGGTCGTTCATGCGCATGAAACACCTCTTTCGGACCCGGCGGGGCCCATGAGGCCATGGTAAATCCGAACCCGCTCAAGTGCCACCCCTGCGGATATCCCGCGATGGGAGGGCCCGCCTCACACCTGAGACAATCAGGGCATGTTCGCACCCCTTCAAAACGACACCTTTTTGCGCGCCTGCCTGCGCCAGGCCACCACCCACACTCCCGTCTGGCTGATGCGCCAGGCCGGCCGCTATTTGCCTGAGTACCGCGCCACGCGCGCCCAGGCCGGCAGTTTCATGGGCCTGGCCACCAACACCGACTACGCCACCGAAGTCACGCTGCAGCCGCTTGAGCGTTACCCGCTGGATGCCGCCATCCTGTTCAGCGACATCCTGACCGTGCCCGATGCCATGGGCCTGGGC
>NZ_JBFUAZ010000030.1:0-15709 GCF_056406035.1 Polaromonas sp. P1_E1_2
AACGCACCCAGGGCCCGCAGCCCATGAGTGACATCAACGTCACGCCGCTGGTCGACGTGATGCTGGTGCTGGTGGTCATTTTCATCATTACAGCTCCGCTACTGGCCAGCACCATCCGGCTCGACTTGCCGAAGACCGAAGCGGCCAAGCCGGCCGATGCGCCGAAATTCGTCACCCTGGTGGTCGACAGGGCTGGCCAGGCTTTCCTGAATGACAAGCCCCTGGGCCTGGATGAGCTTGCCCGCCGGTTGGCGGAAACCGCCGGCCAGAATCCCGACACCGAAGTGCAGTTGCGTGCCGACGAAGCCGTGCCTTACGGGAAAGTCGTGGAAGTCATGGGCGTGGCGCAAAAAGCCGGGCTCAACCGGATCGGCTTTGTGGCGGATCCTGTTCCGTCCGCGGCTGCCAGCCCTGYGGCGGCCCGGTAACCTGCGCAGAGCCGCCCAGCATCTAAAATCGGGGATTCGCCCTTTGGCTGCGCGGCCCGCATGGCGGGGCCGGAGCCTTTCACGGCTTCCATTTTGTTATCCCGTTTCGCCTTCCCGGTTCTCCATGCAAGACAAATACAACCACCTCGACGTTGAGCGCGACGCTCAAGCCCACTGGACCGCAGCCGACGCCTACCGCGTGACGGAAGACGCCAGCCGCAAGAAGTACTACGCTTGCTCCATGTTGCCCTACCCCAGCGGCAAGCTGCACATGGGCCACGTGCGCAACTACACCATCAACGACATGCTCACGCGCCACCTGCGCATGAAGGGCTACAACGTGTTGATGCCCATGGGCTGGGACGCCTTCGGCCTGCCGGCTGAAAACGCCGCCATGAAAAACGGCGTGCCGCCGGCAAAGTGGACCTACGACAACATCGCCTACATGAAAAAGCAGATGCAGGCGATGGGGCTGGCCATCGACTGGAGCCGCGAAGTCGCCACCTGCGATGCGAGCTACTACAAGTGGAACCAGTGGCTCTTTCTGAAGATGCTGGAAAAAGGCATCGCCTACCGCAAGACCCAGGTCGTGAACTGGGACCCGGTCGACCAGACTGTGCTGGCCAATGAGCAGGTGATAGACGGCAAGGGCTGGCGCACCGGCGCAGTGGTGGAAAAGCGCGAGATCCCCGGCTACTACCTCAAGATCACCCAGTACGCCGACGAACTGCTCGACAGCGTCAGCCACAAGCTGCCCGGCTGGCCCGAACGCGTCAAGCTGATGCAGGAGAACTGGATCGGCAAGAGTGAAGGCGTGCGCTTTGCGTTCACGCACGACATCCAGGACGCCTCCGGCAAGCTGATCGGCGAGGGGAAGATGTATGTCTTCACCACGCGCGCCGACACCATCATGGGCGTGACCTTCTGCGCCGTGGCGCCTGAGCACCCGCTGGCGCAGCACGCCGCCGTGTCCAATCCAAAAATCGCCGCCTTCATTGAAGAATGCAAGGCCGGCGGAACGACCGAAGCCGAGCTTGCCACGCAGGAGAAAAAAGGCGTGCCCACGGGCCTCTTTGTCACGCATCCGCTCACCGGCGACAAAGTTGAAGTCTGGGTCGGCAACTACGTCCTCATGAGTTACGGCGACGGCGCTGTGATGGGCGTGCCCGCGCACGACGAGCGTGATTTCGAATTCGCCAAAAAATACAAGCTGCCGATCAGGCAAGTGGTTGATGTCAAGGGCCAGGCCTACAGCCTGGACGCCTGGGCCGACTGGTACGGCGACAAGCAGCAGGGTGTCACCATCAATTCGGGCAAGTACGACGGCCTGGGCTGCAAGGCCGCAGTCGATGCCGTGGCCGCCGATCTGGCCGCCAAGGGACTGGGCGAGAAGAAGACCACTTGGCGCCTGCGCGATTGGGGCGTGAGCCGCCAGCGCTACTGGGGCACACCCATTCCCATCATCCACTGCGAAGAGCACGGCGCTGTGCCGGTGCCTGAAAAAGACCTTCCCGTGGTGCTGCCGCAAGACTGCGTGCCGGACGGTTCGGGTAACCCGCTGCACAAGCATGCGGGCTTTCACGCCGGTGTGGTCTGCCCCGTCTGCGGCAAGCGCGGCCGCCGCGAGACCGACACCATGGACACTTTTGTCGATTCGTCCTGGTACTTCATGCGCTACTGCGACCCGAAGAACGGCGACAAGATGGTGGCCGAAGGCGCCAACTACTGGATGCCGATGGACCAGTACATCGGCGGTATCGAGCACGCCATCCTGCATTTGCTTTACGCCCGTTTCTGGACCAAGGTGATGCGTGACCTGGGCCTGGTGAAGGTCGACGAGCCTTTCACCAAGCTGCTCACGCAGGGCATGGTGCTCAACGAGGCCTTCTCGCGCGTGACCACCGGCAAGCAGTACTTCTGGGCGCAYGAGCTCGATATCGTGCGCGACGAGCACGCCAAGGTGATCTCCGCCACGTCCAARGCCGACGGCCTGCCCGTGCCTTACGAGGGCTGGACGACCATGTCCAAGTCCAAGAACAACGGCGTCGACCCGCAGGACCTGATCGAAAAGTACGGCGCGGACACCGCCCGGCTCTACACCATGTTCACCGCGCCGCCCGACACCACGCTGGAGTGGAACGACGCCGCGCTCGAAGGTTCCTACCGCTTCCTGCGTCGCGTGTGGAATTTCGGTGTCAAGCTTCATGCTATGAATTCAGGAGCTAGTGGCGCGCATCCATTGGGCGCTGCGGCTTCTTTTGACAAGGAAGTCAAGGCGCTTCGCCTGGAAATCCATACGGTGCTCAAGCAGATCGACTACGACTATCAGCGCATGCAGTACAACACGGTGGTGTCGGGCAACATGAAGTTGCTGAACGCGATGGAGGACTTTAAAGGTGCTTCGTCTGCGGGCGCAGTCGCTGCACTGCACGAAGGCTTCGGCATCCTGCTGCGCTGCCTCTACCCGGCTACGCCGCATCTGGCACATGCGCTCTGGTCACAGCTCGGCTACGCGGCGCGGCACGGCGAACTGCTCGATGCCCCCTGGCCCGAAGTCGACGCAGCCGCTCTTCAACAGGACGAGATCGAGCTGGTGCTGCAGGTCAACGGCAAGCTGCGCGGCTCCGTCACTGTTCCCGCCGGCGCCGACAAGGCCACCATCGAGGCCGCCGCGCTGGCGTCGGAGGCTTTCACCAAACAGGCTGCGGGTGCGCCCGCCAAGAAGGTGATCGTGGTGCCAGGCCGGCTGGTCAACATCGTCATTTAGGTCATTGAGACCGCTTCAAAAAACACACAGAAAGCCAGCCATGCAGCGTCGCGCATTCCTCACACTGTCGGCCTCAGCCGCCGCCCTGAGCCTGAGCGGATGCGGCTTCGCATTGCGCAAGGCGCCCACCTTCGCCTTCACTACGCTTTATTCGGGCTTGGCCGAGACTTCGCCGCTGGGGGTGGAGCTCAGGCGTTCACTGCAGGCGACGCGCAAAGTGGAGGTGATCACCGAGGCCCGCAGGATCAATGAGGCGCAAGTCATCCTCGATGCACTGGGCGATCAGCGCGAAAAAGTTATCCTGAGCCGCAATGCCTCGGGCCAGGTGCGCGAGTTTCAGCTGCGCCTGCGCTTTCGCTTCAAGCTGCGTACCCTGGCGGGCAAGGAACTCATCCCCGACACTGAAATCATGCAGCAACGCGACATCAGCTTCAATGAGTCGGCGGTATTGGCAAAGGAGGCCGAAGAAGCCCTGCTGTACCGCGATATGCAAAGCGATGTCGTCCAGCAGATCATGCGCCGCCTGGCGGCGGTGACGGAACTCTGAAGCCCCTAACCCATCAGGCCCGCATCAGTGTGCTTTTGCCGAACAGGCTCTCGATGAGGTCCACGGCCACCTCGGCCGTGCCGTTGCGCACGTCCAGTGCCGGGTTCAGCTCCATCACATCAAGCGAGCCGAGCAAACCGGTGTCGGCAATCATCTCCATGCACAGCTGGGCTTCGCGGTAGGTGGGGCCGCCTTTGATGGCGGTGTCCACACCCGGCGCGATGGAGGGGTCCAGAAAATCGACGTCAAAGCTCACATGCAGGTGGGTGTTGGCGTCCATGCCGGCCAGCGCTTTTTCCATGGTGTGGCGCATGCCCATCTCGTCGATGTAGCGCATGTCGAAGACCTCAAGGCCCTCTTGCCGCACAAAGCGCTTTTCGCCCTCGTCCACGCTGCGGATGCCGATTTGCCGTATCGCCTTGGGGCTCATGGCGGGCACCATGCCGCCGATATTGGTGAGCTCTGCCGGCCCGTGGCCGCACAGCACCGCCACCGGCATGCCGTGCACATTGCCGGTGGGCGTGAGTGCGTTGGTGTTGAAGTCGGTGTGCGCATCCAGCCAGAGCACGCGCAGCGTCTTGCCGATGCCGCGGCAGTAGCGCGCCACCGCGCTGATCGAGCCAATGCCCAGGCAGTGGTCGCCGCCCAGCAGGATGGGCAGATGGCCGGCCGCGAGGCTCTGGTACATCGCTTCGTGCACCGCCTTGTTCCAGGCGACCACCTCGTCCAGGTGCCGGTAGCCCTCGTCGGGCGGCAGCCAGGGATTGGTGGGGCCGGCCAGGTTGCCGGTGTCGACAACTTCGAGCCCGCGGCCGTGCAACGCTTCGCGGATGCCGGCCACGCGCAAGGCTTCAGGCCCCATCGAGGCGCCGCGGCTGCCCGCGCCGATGTCGGTAGGGGCACCAATCAGGTCAACAGACTTGGTCATCAACGTGCCATTTCAGGGATGGGGGAAATGCGGGGCGCCTTGGCGGTCGGCGATTCGGCGGGCGTCAGCAGGCCGAACAGGTTTTTGGGGTCGTCAAGATGAGGCACCAGGTCGATCTGGCGGCGATTGGCAACGTCCGCCAGTTGCAGCTTGTGCAAATAGCGCAGGGCCGAATAGTCTTCCAGCGCAAAACCGACCGAATCAAAAATCGTGACTTCCCGGGGCGATGCACGCCCCTTGGCCGTGCCCTTGAGCACGTCGGCAAATTCAGCCACTTTGAAGTCCTCGGGCATTTGCTGGATCTCGCCTTCGATGCGCGACTGCGGCTCAAACTCGACCACCACGCGGGCGTCCTTGCGCAGCAGGATGTCGGCGTGCAGCTCGGTCTTGCCGGGGCAGTCGCCTCCCACGGCATTCAGGTGCATGCCGGGTTTGATCATCTCCGGCGTCAGGATGACGGCGTTGCGTTTGTCGGCGGTAATGGTGGTCACGATGTCGGCTCCTTGCACGGCCTGGTCCGCTGACTGGCAAATCGTCACGCTCAGGCCCTGCAGCCCCAACGCATGCAGGTTACGGGCCAGTTTATCGCTGGCTGCCGCGTCAATGTCAAACAGGCGCATCTCGCGTATGCCCAGCATGTGGTGAAAGGCGATGGCCTGGAATTCGCTTTGCGCGCCGTTGCCGATGATCGCCATCACGCGGCTCCCGGGGCGGGCCATCCACCTGGCGGCCAGTGCCGACATGGCTGCCGTGCGCAGTGCGGTGGTGATGGTGAGCTCTGACAGCAACAAGGGGTAGCCGGTGTCCACATCGGCCAGCACGCCGAAGGCGGTGACGGTCAGCAAACCCAGCTCGGTATTTTTGGGGTGGCCGTTGACGTACTTGAAGGAATACTGATGCCCGTCACTGGTGGGCATGAGTTCGATCACGCCGTCGGGCGAGTGGATGGCGTGGCGCGCCGATTTGTCAAAGTCGTTCCAGCGCCGATAGTCCAGCTCGATCTCGCCGGCCAGGCCTTCGATAAAGGCGGCCGCGCCGCGCTGGCGGAYGATTTTCTGAATGCTTTCAATGCCAATGTAGTCAACCATGATGGGGCTCCCGGGTCTTATGTTGATTTCCATTGTCTGCAGCCAGCACGCTAAAGAAAAGACAGTAAGTTGATCAAATTCATGTATTGTTTGATCAAATAGACAGCATTTATTGGTATTTCGCCAATAAAATGTCTGCATGGACGATACCGACCGCCAATTGCTTTCCCTGTTGCGGGACGACGCCCGGGCCTCGGTCGCGTCCATCGCCAAGGTTTTGCGCGTCTCACGCGGCACGGTGCAAAACCGGCTGGCCAAGCTGGAGGTCGACGGCACCATCACCGGTTACACCGTTCGCCTCAAACCCCAGGCCGAGGGCCACCGCATACGCGCCTTCATGACGGTGGCGGTTGAGGGCAACCGCACCGACGCGGTGCTCGCGGCCCTGCGGGGCGACCCGGCCGTGAGCGCACTGCACACCACCAACGGCCGCTGGGACATGGTCGCCGAACTGCAGGCCGACACCCTGGAAGCCTTTGACCGTGTGCTGAGCCGCATCCGTCTGCTCGAAGGCATTGCCAACACCGAGACCAGCCTGCTGCTATCGACCACCAAGCTTTAAACTCCCCTCATGAATCTGGCCCCTGCCCAACTCCAGGAACACCTCAAGCGCGGCTTGAAAAGCCTGTACACCCTGCACGGCGACGAGCCGCTGCTGGTGCAGGAGTTTGCCGACGCGCTGCGCGCTGCGGCGCGCGAACAGGGCTATACCGAGCGCACGGTGCACACCGTGGCCGGCGCGCATTTCGACTGGAGTGAGGTGCTGGCCAGCGGCGGTTCGCTCAGCCTTTTCGCTGATAAACAGATCGTCGAGATCCGCATCCCCAGCGGCAAGCCTGGAAAAGACGGCTCCGTCGCGTTGCAGCAAATCGCCGAACGCGCACAGGGCGACGACTCCACCCTCACTCTGGTCATGCTGCCGCGGCTGGACAGCATGACGGCCAAGGGCGCGTGGTTCGGCGCGCTCGAAAGCTTCGGCGTCACCGTCAAATTCGACCCGATTGACCGCCGCAGCCTGCCACAGTGGATTGCCCAGCGCCTGCAACAGCAGGGCCAGCGCGTGGCCGCCGGCGAAGAAGGCCAGCGCACGCTGCAGTTTTTTGCCGACCGGGTGGAAGGCAACCTGCTGGCCGCGCACCAGGAAATCCAGAAGCTGGGGCTGTTGTACCCGGCACAGCCCGACAGCGCCCTGAGTTTTGATCAGGTGGAAAACGCCGTGCTCAACGTGGCGCGCTACGACGTGTTCAAGCTTTCTGAGGCTGTACTGGGCGGCCAGTCGGTGCGCGTGGCGCGCATGCTCGACGGCCTGCAGTCCGAGGGCGAATCCGAAGTGCTGGTGCATTGGGCGCTGGCTGAAGACATCCGCAGCATGAAGCGCGTGAAAGATGCGATTAGCGCCGGGCGCCCCATGCCCATGGCGCTGCGCGAAAACCGCGTCTGGGGCATCAAGGAAAAACTGTTTGAGCGCGTGCTGCCACAGATCGGTGACACCACTTTGTCCAATCTGTTGCACGCCGCCCACAAGGTCGACGGCATCGTCAAGGGCCTGAAGCAGCCTGACTGGCCCGCCGACGGCTGGCAGGCGCTGCACCGGCTGGCCGGTATGGTCTGCGCCGAGTGCGCGGCGCCGTCGCCCGTGTCCCGCAGGCCGCATGCCATGGCGGACGGCTCAAGGGCCTAGCAGCAACGCCCAGGGCATGGGTGGCGCGCCACTCTGATCGGGGTTACGCTCGTGACATGCAACAGACGGCGTCCCTGTCCAAAAAACTCATTCGCATAGGTGCCAGCCTTCTGATCGTCGCGCTGGCGTCCATAGGGTTGACCCTGTGGGTGACCTGGCAACTTGAAGGAGGCGCTGCGGCGGTCAACGAGGCCGGGCGTATGCGCATGCAAACCTGGCGGCTGGCCAGTGCGGTGCAGGCGGGGGTGGAGCGTGCCGAGCGGCAGAGCCTGGTGACCCGGTTTGACGAGAGTCTGTCGCTGTTGCGCGAGGGCGATCCGTCCCGGCCGCTGTTTGTGCCGTGGGACGACCAGGTGCACCAGCGTTTTGCCGATGTCGAGTCCCTGTGGCTTGCTCAGCGGCCGCTATGGCTGGCCGAGCCGGCCCCGCAGGCGCAGGTCCTGCTGAAGGCCGGCGGCGAGTTTGTTGAAGCCAGCGACCGCCTGGTGCTGGTGATCGAACAACACCTGTCCCGCCTGACAGCCATCTTGAACCTGTTCCAGCTCCTGATGATGGCCTTGGCCATCGGTGGGGCGGTCATCATGCTTTACACCGGCTACATGTATGTGATCAATCCCTTGGGGCAGCTCCGGCAAGGTTTGCAGAAGCTGGAGTCAGGGGATTTCAGGACGCGCATCGAAGTCGACACCGTGGATGAATTTGGCCAGGTGGCCGCCGGCTTTAACCATATGGCGGCCACCTTGCAATCGCTTTATGAAGGATTGGAAGCCAAGGTCGAGACCAAAACACGGCGTATTGAGGCGCAGCGCGTTCGACTGGAGGCACTCTACAAGGTCAGCGCTTTCCTGGCCCAGGCGGGCAGCATTGACGAGCTGGCGCGCGGCTTTGCCCAGCGCGTGCGCGCCGTGATGAAGGCCGATGCCGCCACAGTCCGCTGGTCCGACGATGCCAACCAGCGTTATCTGATGCTGGCCTCCGACTGTTTTCCGCAAGACCTCGTGGAAGAAGAGCGCAGCCTGCTGGCCGGGGCCTGTGCATGCGGCAACCTGCGGCCGGACGCGCGTACCCGCGTGATCCCGATTCTCAGCCACGATGAAGCGCCGGTACGCCATTGCGCCAAGGTGGGGTACGAAAACGTGGTCAGTGTGCCGATACGGCTGCAGCAACGCCTGCTCGGCGAATTCAACCTGTTCTTTCGCGCGCCTGTTTTGCTGAGCGCCGACGAAGTCGAATTGCTGGACGCACTGGCCAGCCACCTGGCCAGTTCCCTGGAGGGTTTGCGTGCAGACGCGTTGGACCGGGAGGCGGCGGTCGCGGAGGAGCGCGCCCTGCTGGCGCGCAACCTGCACGACTCGATTGCCCAGTCATTGGCCTTTCTCAAGATCCAGGTGCAGTTGCTGCGAACAGCCGTACAGAAGGGCCAGACCTCGCAAATGCAAGGCGCTCTTGATGAACTGGACATTGGGTTGCGCGAAAGCATCAGCGACGTCCGCGAATTGCTGGTGCATTTCCGCACGCGCACCAACACTGACGATATTGAGCAGGCGCTGCAGGAAACACTGCAGAAATTCCAGAGCCAGACGGGGCTGTCCGGGCAATTGCAGGTCCATGGCCAAGGGCTGCCGCTGCCATCCGATGTGCAGGTTCAGGTGCTGCATGTGGTGCAGGAGGCGCTGTCGAATGTGCGCAAGCATGCCGGTGCCGCGCAAGTCGAGCTGGAAGTAGTCAAAGGCGCACGTTGGCGTTTTGTGGTGCGGGACAACGGTGCCGGCTTCGACACCCAAAAGCACCCGGGGGAGTCACATGTGGGTCTCAACATCATGCGGGAGCGTGCCGGGCGTATTGGTGCTGAAGTGAACGTTGTCTCCGCGGCGGGGCAAGGAACTACGGTCACGCTGACATTGCCGCCTCATCCCGAGGTCGGAGGTGGCATGGCGGCGCAGTCCACGGCACCGGCACCAGCTGCAGCACTTCGTACGGCAGCTCAGGGAGACCTCAATGAAATCCATTGAATTGCTGGTGGTGGATGACCACACCCTGTTTCGCCGAGGGCTGGTGGCGCTCCTGTTGCAGGATGGCCGTTTCGACGTGGCTGGCGAGGCCAGCGATATCGGCGAGGCATTGCGCTGCGTAGCGCGCAGCAAACCTGACCTGATTCTGCTTGACAATCATCTCCCGGGGGTACTTGGTGTGGATGGCATCGCGGCGCTCAAGGACGCAGCGCCAGGCACTCGCATCCTGATGCTGACGGTCAGCGAAAACGAAGGGGATCTGGCCACAGCGCTGCAAGCCGGAGCCGACGGCTATCTGCTGAAAACTGTGGAGCTGGACCATTTGTCGGAATCCATCATCAAGGTCCTGGAAGGCGAGTCGGTCGTGAGCCCGGAAATGATGACCAAGCTGGTGGCGGCCTTCCGGTCCAAGCCCCCTTTGCCCGTGACCGGCGAGGTCGCTGCCGTGGAAACGAGCAGCAATGGGAGCGCGCTGGCGCCGGAGCAGAACGACTCGGCCCTTGCGCTGCTGTCGGCCCGCGAGCGGGAGGTCCTGGCCTTGATCGCGCATGGCGACAGCAACAAGGTGATTGCCCGCAAGCTCGATATCGCCGAGACCACGGTGAAGATTCACGTTCAGCACATCCTGCGCAAACTACAGCTCAGCTCGCGCGTGCAGGCCGCGGTCTACGCGGCTGGCCGCGACCTGACTTGACAAAGATCAAGGCCGGGGCAGTTTGACCCGGCGCTAGTTCTTCATGATGAGGTGGCGAGGTTCCACGTCGTCTTTTTAATGCCGCCTGCCTGTTCTGAAGAAGGATATTCAGCAGCGCGCTAAACGCCGACAGTCATGCCATGTCTCAGGAGAAACATGCATGAGCTCTGAACTCGGTAATTCAAGGAAGGCCTGGTCGGTGCTGATTGTCAGCACACTGGCCTTCACCGTCTGCTTCATGGTCTGGATGATGTTCGGCGTGATCGGCATTCCGATCAAGAAGATGTTGAACCTCAACGCCACGGAGTTCGGCCTGCTCGCGGCGACACCCGTGCTGACAGGTTCCTTGATTCGCGTACCGTTGGGTATCTGGACCGACCGCTACGGCGGACGCATCGTCATGGCGATCTTGATGGCCACCACGGTGCCTGCCATCTGGCTCATGAGTTACGCCACGGTCTACTGGCATTTCCTGGTGATCGGCCTATTTGTTGGCCTGGCCGGTGGATCTTTCTCGGTGGGAACACCTTACGTGGCGCGCTGGTTCCCGAAAAGCCGCCAAGGTATGGCCATGGGGGTGTACGGTGCCGGCAACTCGGGCGCTGCCGTCAATAAATTTGTGGCGCCTGTGCTGCTGGTGGCTTTTGGCTGGGCCATGGTGCCGCAGGTGTACGCGGTCATCATGCTGGCTGCGTTGGTGCTGTTCTGGCTGTTCAGCTACAGCGATCCTTCGCACCTGGTGCCCAGCCACGTCAAGTTCAGTGATCAGCTCAAGTCGCTGAAAGATCCGAAAGTCCTCAAGTATTGCCAGTACTACAGCATCGTGTTCGGCGGCTATGTGGCCCTGTCGCTCTGGATGGTGCAGTACTACGTGGGTGAATTCGGCCTGGACATCCGCGTGGCAGCCCTGCTGGCAGCCTGCTTCTCATTGCCGGGCGGCGTGCTGCGCGCTTTTGGTGGCGTTCTGTCCGACAAGTACGGCGCGCACAGCGTGACCTGGTGGGTGATGTGGGTCAGCTGGGTCTGCCTGTTCCTGCTGTCTTACCCGCAAACAGATTTCACCATTCTCACGGTCAACGGTCCAGCCACCTTCCACATCGGGCTGAACGTCTACACCTTCACCGCGCTCATGTTCATCCTGGGCATTGCCTGGGCCTTCGGCAAGGCCAGTGTCTTCAAGTACATCAGCGACGACTACGGCGCCAACATCGGCGCGATCAGCGGCATTGTCGGGCTGGCCGGCGGCTTGGGTGGCTTTGTGCTCCCCATCATCTTCGGAGGACTGATGGACCTCACCGGCATCCGCTCGAGCGCCTTCATGTTCATGTATGGCGTGGTCTGGGTCTCGCTGATCTGGATGTACTGGACCGAAGTGCGGCGCACTGAAGTCATGGGATCGAACGCAAGCGGCGCATTGGCCTGATGCGGCCATCTTCTTCAAGGGAAAAATCATGAGCACCAAGTCTGCAGCAAGCACGGCCATTCCAGCCCTTCAGTCGCGCTCCTCCGGCGCCGACATCACCGACTGGCGTCCCGAGGACGAGCAGTTCTGGGAAAGCACCGGAAAGCGCATTGCCTACCGCAACTTATGGATCTCCGTGCCCAGCCTGCTTTGCGGTTTTGCCGTCTGGGGCATGTGGGGCATCATCACCGTGCAGATGCTCAACCTGGGCTTTCCCTTCACCCAGGCCGAGCTGTTCACGTTGACAGCCATCGCGGGGCTGGCCGGCGCCACCATGCGCATTCCGGCTTCCTTCCTGATCCGGTTGGCAGGCGGGCGCAACACCATCTTCCTGACAACTTCGATGCTGCTGGCGCCGGCCATCGGCACCGGCATCGTGCTGCAGCACCCCGAGTGGCCGCTGTGGTCTTTCCAGCTGATGGCCTTGTGGTGTGGGGTGGGTGGCGGAAACTTCGCCAGCTCCATGTCCAACATCAGCACCTTCTTTCCCAAGAGGTTGCAGGGCACGGCGCTCGGCCTGAATGCAGGACTGGGCAATTTCGGCGTGACGACCATGCAGATCGTCATCCCGCTGGTGATGACCCTGGGTCTGTTTGGAGGCCTCGCAGGCGAGTCGACCAATCTGGTCAAGGACAGCGGCTGGATCTTCGGCAAGATTGTGGCGGGCACACCCACCTGGATCCAGAACGCCGGTTTTGCCTGGCTGCTGTCGCTTGTGCCGTTGTCGGCTATCTGCTATTTCGGCATGAACAACCTGACGACCGTCTCTCCAGCCATTGGCGGCACCATCCCGGCCTTTCTCAAAATCATCTGGCTCTACACGCTGTCATTTGTCCCGGCAGGCATTGGCCTGTACCTCTACCTGCCCAAACCCACGGGCTTGGGCTTGCTCAACATGTGGATCGCCATGCCCTTGATTGTGGCAAGCACCTTGCTGGTGCTCAAGCTCACTGCCTTCGGCACGATGAAAGAAAACATCACCAAGCAGTTTGCGATCTTCAGCAACAAACACACCTGGTCACTGACGCTGCTGTACATCGTGACTTTCGGCTCCTTCATCGGTTTTTCGATGGCCCTGCCGCTGGCCATCACTGTGATCTTCGGCATCAGCCACGTGCCGGACGCCGCTGGCGTCATGCAGCACACGCTGAAAAATCCGCACGCACCGTCGGCGCTGACCTTTGCCTGGATAGGCCCCTTTGTCGGCGCGCTGATCCGGCCTGTGGGCGGCTGGGTTTCGGACAAGGTCGGTGGCTCCATCGTGACGCAGATCATCTCCGCCGTGATGGTGCTGGCTTCCGCTGCGGTGGGCTACGTGATGCTGCTGGCCTACAAGTCGAATGCGCCCGAGCAGTACTTCCTGCTCTTCATGGTGCTGTTTGTCGTGTTGTTTGCTGCCAGCGGCATCGGCAACGGCTCCACCTTCCGCACGATTGGCGTCATCTTCGACCGCCAGCAGGCCGGCCCGGTACTGGGCTGGACCTCGGCCATCGCCGCCTACGGTGCCTTCATCGCCCCGGTGGTCATCGGCGTGCAGATCAAGGCCGGCACGCCGGAAAACGCCATGTACGGCTTTGCCATCTTCTATGCGCTGTGCCTGGTGCTGAACTGGTGGTTCTACCTGCGCCGCGGCGCCGAGATCAAAAATCCCTGAGCGAACGCTGAGCCCGCTTTTTACCGCTTTACGGAGAAACAAATGAGTCACTTTCTTGATCGACTGAGTCACTTTTCCAACCCCAGGGAGTCCTTCTCCGGGGGCCACGGTGTCACCACTGCCGAAGACCGAACCTGGGAAGACGCCTACCGCAACCGCTGGGCACACGACAAGATCGTGCGCAGCACCCATGGCGTCAACTGCACGGGTTCGTGTTCATGGAAGATTTATGTCAAGGGCGGCATCGTCACCTGGGAAACCCAGCAGACCGACTACCCGCGCACGCGCTGGGACATGCCCAACCACGAGCCGCGCGGCTGCTCGCGCGGCGCCAGCTACAGCTGGTACCTGTACAGCGCGAACCGCGTCAAATACCCCATGGTGCGCGCACGCCTGCTCAAGCACTGGCGCGAAGCGCGGTTGACACTGCCGCCGGTCGAGGCCTGGGCGGCGGTGGTGCAGGACGATGCCAAGCGGCGCGACTACCAGAGTGTGCGTGGCCTCGGCGGATTTGTCCGCTCCAGCTGGGACGAAGTCAATGAAATCATTGTCGCCTCCAACGTCCATACCATCAAGAGGCACGGTGCTGACCGCATCATCGGCTTCTCGCCGATCCCGGCGATGTCCATGGTCAGTTACGCCGCCGGCTCGCGCTACCTGTCGCTGATAGGCGGCGTGTGCATGAGTTTTTACGACTGGTACTGCGACCTGCCTCCGTCCAGCCCGCAGGTCTGGGGTGAGCAGACTGACGTGCCGGAGTCGGCCGATTGGTACAACTCGGGCTTCATCATTGCCTGGGGCTCCAACGTGCCGCAGACCCGTACCCCTGATGCGCACTTCTTCACCGAAGTCCGCTACAAGGGCACCAAGACCGTGGCGATCACGCCCGACTACTCCGAAGTCGCCAAGCTCTCTGACCTGTGGTTGCATCCCAAGCAGGGCACCGATGCTGCGGTCGCCATGGCCATGGGCCATGTAATCCTGAAAGACTTCTATTTCGGCGGCAACGGCAAGCCGCGCTCTGCCTACTTCGATCATTACGCACGCCGTTACACCGACCTGCCCATGCTGGTGATGCTCAAGGAGCACCAACTTGAAAATGGCGAAACCGTCATGGTGCCGGACCGTTATGTGCGCGCGTCCGACTTCAACGGCAAACTCGGCCAGGCGAACAATCCTGAGTGGAAGACCGTGGCGTTCGACGCACAGGGCAAGGTCGTCTTGCCGCACGGTGCCATCGGCTTTCGCTGGGGTCCTGATGGCCGCGCCGACGCCGGGCAGTGGAACCTGGAGTCCAAAGAGGCACGCCAGGGTGACGAGGTCGCGCTCAAGCTGTCGGTGATGGAGGGCGATGCCCCCAGTGCCGACAGCGCCAAGGTCGGTTTTCCGTACTTCGGTGGCATTCACCATGAACACTTCCCCAACAACGAGCAGGGTGACGTGCTGGTGCGTACGGTACCGGTTCAGCGTATTTCGCTTGGCAAGGYCGGCGAGGAGCGCTCAGCCCTGGTGGCGACAGTCTTCGACCTGCAGGTCGCGCAATACGGCATTCCCCGCGGCTTGCCCGGTGAGCTGGCTGCGGCCGACTTTGACGACAACACCCCTTACACCCCGGCCTGGCAGGAGCAGATCACAGGGGTGCCACGCGACCAGATCATCGCCGTCGCGCGCCAGTTTGCCGACAATGCCGACAAGACCGAAGGCCGRTCCATGGTCATCATCGGGGCCGGCATGAACCACTGGTACCACAGTGACATGAACTACCGCAGCGTCATCAACATGCTGATGATGTGCGGCTGCATCGGCAAGAGCGGGGGTGGCTGGGCGCACTACGTGGGCCAGGAGAAACTGCGACCGCAGACCGGCTGGACGCCGTTGGCCTTCGCGCTTGACTGGATCCGCCCACCCCGGCAGATGAACTCCACCAGCTTCTTTTATGCGCACACCGACCAGTGGCGCTACGAGAAGCTCGGCGTGAACGAGGTGCTATCGCCACTGGCCGACAAGAAGCTCTACGGCGGCAGCATGATCGATTACAACGTGCGCGCCGAACGCATGGGCTGGTTGCCGAGTGCACCGCAATTGCAGACCAACCCGATGCAGGTGGTCAAGGATGCTCAGGCCGCAGGCCTGGATGCCAAGGACTATGTCGTCAAGTCGCTCAAGGATGGCTCGCTCAGGATGAGCTGTGAGGACCCGGACCATCCGGACAACTGGCCGCGCAACATGTTTGTCTGGCGTTCCAACATCATCGGTTCGTCGGGCAAGGGCCATGAGTACTTTCTCAAGCACCTGCTCGGCACAGACAACGGCGTGCAGGGCAAGGATCTGGGAACCGAAGAAGGCAAACCCGAAGAGGTGGTGTGGCACGACAAGGCGCCCGAGGGAAAACTGGACCTGCTGGTCACGCTCGACTTCCGCATGAGTACGACCTGCCTGTACTCCGAC
>NZ_JBFUAZ010000031.1:0-15505 GCF_056406035.1 Polaromonas sp. P1_E1_2
GCCCTTTGTCAGCCAAAGCCGCCATCTTTGCCGGATAGCGATAAAACTGCTAATGCGCTGCCATCCATACCTTCAGGGCCTGCACGGTCTCGCGCACATCATGCGCACGCACGATACGGGCGCCGCGGTCCACCGCCAGCACGGCGGCCGCCACACTGGGCACCATGCGGTCGGTCACGTCGAGCTGGGCGACAGTTGCGAGCGAAGTGCTGGTCACGGCGGCCAAAGACGATTTGCGCGACCAGGCGGCCAGCAACGGATAGCCGGCAGCGAGGAATTCCTGCTGGCGCGCGAGCAACGCGAAATTCTGCGCCACGGTTTTGCCAAAGCCCACACCCACATCCAGCACGATGCGGGTTTTATCAACGCCAGCGGCCTGCAGGCCAGATGCGGCGCTTTCCAGAAAAGCCCTCACCTGCGGCACCACGTCGCCCTCCATGGGGGCAACCTGCATGGTCTGCGGTTCGCGGTGCATGTGCATCAGGCAGACACCGCAATTCGGGTGCTGCGCCACCACCTGCACCGCACCCGGCTTGCGCAGGGCCCAGATGTCGTTGATGACATCGGCGCCCAGGTCAAGCACAGCCTGCATCACCTCAGGTTTGTATGTGTCGACCGACAGCGGCACCCCCAGGCTGACCGCATGGCGAACCACCGGCAGCACCCGTTCAAGCTCTTCCTCCAGTGACACGGGCGGCGCGCCAGGCCGGCTTGATTCACCGCCAATGTCCAGCATGTCGGCGCCATCCCGGATCAATTTCTCGCAATGAGCAAAGACACCTGAAAAACCACCACCGAGGGTGAAATACCTGCCCCCATCCGAAAATGAGTCGGGCGTGACATTGACGATACCCATGACGCGCGGCTTTGACAGGTCAATCTGAAAGCGGGAGGTTTGCCAGATCATGGATGGATGTCCCAAAACGAATGAAGGGTTAAACCACAGGCCGGTACGCAATGCAATATCGCGCAAGGAACGGTGCATTGCCGAAGCCACACAAAGTGGCAAGCACACGAGCCATGTTCTCCACCATGAAAAAACCGGGGACTGGCCCCGGTTGTGATGACTGCCTGGCAGTCGTCTTCATGCTTGTGGAGGCATCAGGCTACCGTCGGCGCCGGATCGGTACTGACAGCCGGCGTGCCGCCGCTGGGACCGCTACCGCCGCCTACCGACGAATTGCGCGGCGTCCAGTCCTTGGGCGGCCGGGGTTCCTTGCCGGCCATGATGTCGTCCAGCTGGTCGCCGTCAATGGTTTCCCATTCGAGCAGGGCCTTGGCCATGGCATGCATCTTGTCCTGGTTGTCCTCGATCAGCTTGCGCGCCTGGGCGTACTGCTGGTCGATGATTCGGCGTACTTCACCGTCCACCTTTTGCAGGGTCGACTCGCTCATGTTGTTGGTCTTGGTGACCGAACGGCCCAAAAACACTTCGCCTTCATTTTCCGCGTACACCATGGGGCCCAGGGCCTCGGTCATGCCGTAACGGGTCACCATGTCGCGGGCCAGCGCTGTGGCACGTTCAAAGTCGTTGCTGGCGCCTGTGGTCATCTGGTTCATGAAGACTTCTTCGGCAATACGGCCGCCAAACAGCATGCTGATCTGGCTGAGCATGTACTCGCGGTCATAGCTGTAGCGGTCTTGCGCCGGCAGGCTCATGGTCACGCCCAGGGCACGGCCGCGCGGAATGATGGTGACCTTGTGAACCGGATCGCACTTCGGCAGCATCTTGCCGAGCAGCGCGTGACCGGACTCATGGTAGGCCGTGTTGCGGCGCTCTTCTTCGGGCATGACCATGCTCTTGCGCTCGGGGCCCATCAGTATCTTGTCTTTGGCTTTTTCGAAGTCCTGCATCTCGACGGTGCGCGCGTTGCGGCGTGCAGCCATCAGGGCAGCTTCGTTGCACAGGTTGGCCAGGTCAGCGCCCGACATGCCGGGCGTGCCGCGGGCAATAACCCCGGGGCTCACATCCTGGCCGAGCGGAACCTTGCGCATGTGCACATTCAGGATCTGCTCGCGGCCGCGGATATCGGGCAGCGTCACATAGACCTGGCGGTCAAAACGGCCGGGACGAAGCAAGGCGGCGTCCAGGATGTCGGGACGGTTGGTGGCAGCCACCACGATCACGCCGACATTGGTTTCAAAGCCGTCCATCTCGACCAGCATCTGGTTCAGGGTCTGCTCGCGTTCGTCATTGCCGCCGCCCAGGCCCGCACCGCGCTGGCGGYCGACTGCGTCGATTTCATCGATGAAGATGATGCAAGGCGCATTTTTCTTGGCGTTGTCGAACATGTCGCGCACACGCGACGCGCCTACACCGACGAACATTTCAACGAAGTCAGAGCCGGAAATCGAGAAAAACGGAACCTTGGCTTCGCCGGCAATACTCTTGGCCAGCAGGGTTTTACCGGTGCCCGGAGGGCCGACCAGCAGCAAACCACGCGGAATGCGGCCACCCAGTTTCTGGAATTTGGCAGGGTCTTTCAGGAAGTCGACCACTTCCTTGACTTCTTCCTTGGCTTCGTCGCAGCCCGCCACGTCGGCAAAAGTCACTGGATTGGTGGATTCATCGAGCAGGCGCGCCTTGGATTTACCGAAGCTGAAAGCCCCGCCCTTGCCGCCGCCCTGCATCTGCCGCATGAAATAAATCCACACGCCGATCAGCAGCAGCATGGGACCCCAGCTGATCAGCAGGGACGTGAGCAGGGAGGTTTCTTCGCGGGGCTTGACGTCAAACTTCACGTCGTTGGCGATCAGGTCGCCGACGAGGCCGCGGTCAAGGTAGGTTGCGGTGGTGCGAACCTTGCGATCATCCACCGTGGTGGCGGAAATCTCGGTGCCGCCCTGGCCTTCGGCGATGGTGGCCTGCTTGATGCGCTTGCCACGCACCTCTTCCAGGAACTCGGAGTAACCCAGGTAGTTTGAGCCGGCACTACCGCGTGGATCAAATTGCTTGAATACGGTAAACAGCACCATGGCGATAACCAGCCAGATTGCAATTTTGGAAAACCACTGATTGTTCAAGGACTACTCCGGTATAAGAACAAAAGTCACATGCGCCTGATTTTAGGCGTTTCAAGGGCAAAAACCGCGTAATCCCCTGCCAGCCCCATGTTTGAAGCGGGTTTAGGTGATTTTTGCCACCGTATCACACTCATTGTGCAGCTTCGGCACGCCTCTTAAGCCCCCGGCCAATCAGGAAAATCTCGGACGATCCCGGTCGCGATGCCTTGGGTTTGAGGGGCTTGACCGTCTTGAAGGTGTCCTTGAAAAGCTTCACGAGCTGATCGTATCCGCTGCCGTGAAAAAGCTTCACCACCAGGGTGCCGTCCGGTTTCATCCGGTTCTGGGCAAACTCCACGGCCAGCTCTATGAGATGGGCAATGCGGGCGGCATCGGCCGATTCAATACCCGACAGGTTGGGCGCCATGTCCGAGATCACAAGATCGACCCGGATCTGCCCTTCGGACGAGGCCAGCGCCTGCTCCAGCTTCTCCAGCACCTCCGCCTCCCGGAAGTCGCCCTGGATAAAGGTCACCCCCTCGATCGGCTCCATGGGCAGCAGGTCCAGCCCGATGATGCGGCCGTTGAGCTCCCCCGCCGCCGCGCCGGTGGGTGACAGCTTGCGCCTCACGTACTGGCTCCAGGCCCCGGGCGTGCTACCCAGGTCGACCACACAGTCCCCCGGCCGGATCAGGCCGAAGGTTTCGTCAATTTCCTTCAATTTGTAAGCTGCCCTGGCCCGGTAGCCCTCTTTCTGGGCCAATTTGACGTAGGGGTCGTTGATGTGGTCGTGCAACCACGCCTTGTTGACCTTTTTCCCTTTCGCACTGGCTTTCGATACGGCTTTGGCAGCGGCCTTCGCGTCGGTCTGGGTGCCGGGTTTGAAGTCGGTCTTGGCATTTACTTTCATGGGGTCTATTGTCCTCTTCCCGACTCCCCCGATAATTGGGTCATGGCTCAAATACAACTTACCCCCGCCCAGCGCAAGGATCACCGCGCCGATGCCCATCACCTGAACGCAGTGGTGATGATCGGCTCCGATGGCCTGACCGCTGCCGTCAAGAAAGAAACCGACGCGGCCCTGAACGCGCACGGCCTCATCAAGGTGCGGGTTCAATCAGACGACCGCGCCGGCCGAGAAGCGATTTTCCAGACCCTGGCAGATGAACTCAATGCCGCCCCCATCCAGCATATCGGCAAGCTGCTGGTGCTGTGGCGCCCAATGCCGGAAAAGGAAAAGAAGGTCAATGAAGACCGCATGCCCGGCCCCCGTGATGTCAAGGTACTGAAAAACAGCTCCCGCTACGGCCAGCGTCCCGAAGTCAAAACCCTGCGCGTGCTCGGCAACCAGCGCCTCACGCCCGGCGGCACCGTCAAACGCGCCAAAAAACCCCAACTGAAAAGTGTCAAGAAGAGTGCACAGGGCTGAGTTCCCCGCCCGCAAGGCACGGGGCAATTGCCCCGATAGCGCCCCGACAGGCACATTCTTCCTGGCCCGGTAGCCCCAGGCCCTTAGATTCGAGACTTTCGCCCACAGCTGTACGTCATGACCAATCCCCTTCTCGACTTCTCCGACCTTCCCCTGTTTGACCGGATTCAGCCCGAGCATGTGGCGCCAGCCCTCGACGAGCTGCTGGCCAGGGCCGAAAGTGCCCTTGAGCAAGTCACGGCAGCGGATTTTCCGGCCTCCTGGAGCGGCATCGCCGGCGTGCTGGACGTGGCCACCGAGAACCTGSGCCGCGCCTGGGGCGCCGTGAGCCACCTCAACAGCGTGGCCGACACGCCGGAGCTGCGCGCGGCCTACAACGCCGCCCTGCCGCGCGTGACCGAGTTCTGGACCCGCCTGGGCGCCGATGAGCGCCTTTACGACAAATACAAAGCCATCGACGTGGCCACCCTGAACACCGAGCAGCRCCAGGCCCATAAAAACGCCATTCGCAACTTTGTGCTGTCGGGTGCGGAACTGAAGGGCACCGACCGCGACCGTTTTGCCGAGATCCAGGAACGCCAGGCCGAGCTGAACCAGAAATTCAGCGAGAACGCCCTGGATGCCACCGACGCATTTGCCTATTACGCGACAGAAGCCGAGGTTGAGGGCATTCCTGCCGACGTGCTTGAAACAGCGCGCAACCAGGCCCAGTCCGAAGGCAAGACCGGCTACCGCCTCAGCCTGAAAATGCCAAGCTACCTGCCTGTCATGCAGTTTGCCAAAAGCAGCAAACTGCGCGAAACCTTTTACAAGGCCTACACCACCCGCGCCAGCGACCAGGCCGCACCCGAGTTCARCAAATTCGACAACAGCGCCATCATGAAGGAAATCCTTGCGCTGCGCCTCGAAGAGGCAAAGCTGCTGGGCTACCGTAATTTCGGCGAGGTCTCGGTGGTCGCCAAGATGGCCAAGTCCCCCGACGAGGTCATCACGTTTTTGCGTGACCTTGCCCGGCGCGCCCGACCCTATGCCGAAAAGGATGTTGCCGACCTGCGCGCCTTTGCCGCCACCCAGTTGGGCCTGCCCGACCCGCAAGCCTGGGACTACGCCTACATCGGCGAAAAACTCAAGGAAGCGCGCTACGCCTTCAGTGAACAGGAAGTCAAACAGTACTTCACTGCCCCCAAGGTGCTGGCAGGCCTCTTCAGGATCGTGGAAACACTGTTTGAAGTTGCCATCCGCAAGGACTCGGCACCCGTGTGGAAGCCTGGCGTAGAGTTTTTCCGTATCGAGCGCAACGGCCAGCTGGTGGGCCAGTTCTATCTGGACCAGCCCGCCCGCACCGGCAAACGCGGCGGCGCCTGGATGGATGATGTGCGCACCCGCTGGCTGCGCCCCGACAACGGCAAGCTACAAACCCCGGTGGCGCACCTCGTCTGCAACTTCGCCGAGGGCGTGGGCGGCAAGCCAGCCCTGCTCACGCACGACGACGTGACCACGCTGTTCCATGAATTCGGCCACGGGCTGCACCACATGCTCACCCAGGTCAACGAACGGGACGTTTCCGGCATCAGCGGCGTCGAATGGGACGCCGTCGAGCTGCCCAGCCAGTTCATGGAAAACTTTTGCTGGGAGTGGGACGTGCTCAAGCACATGACCGCCCACGTGGATACCGGCGCCGCCCTGCCGCGTGAGCTGTTCGACAAGATGCTGGCCGCCAAAAACTTCCAGAGCGGCATGCAGACGCTGCGCCAGGTCGAGTTTTCACTGTTCGACATGCTGCTGCACACCTCTCACAACCCGGCCGACGACCTGATGGATCTCCTGAACGAGGTGCGCCGGGAAGTCGCCGTGATTGTCGCCCCGGCCTACAGCCGTACTGCGCATACATTCAGTCACATTTTTTCCGGTGGTTATGCAGCCGGGTATTACAGCTACAAATGGGCCGAAGTCCTGTCTGCAGACGCTTATGCCGCGTTTGAAGAGTCCGCCCATCCTGCAGCCGACCCGGGTACAAACACTGACGCCGGCACAGGATCGGGTACCGTTAATGTAGAAACAGGCCGAAAATACCGGCAAGCCATCCTGGAAGCAGGGGGCAGCCGTCCGGCCATGGAATCATTCAAGGCCTTCCGGGGCCGCGAGCCAACGCTGGACGCGCTGATGCGCCACCAGGGTATGGCTTGAAACACCTGAGCCAAGCTACTTCAATTCAAATTCAAGACTGACTGGGGAAACCATGAAATCAAACGCTGTTAGGTCCTTCTCTCCCAACGCCCTGCTGGCCATGCTGCTGTTTGGGGGAAGCTTAATTTTTATGGCGCTGCCGTCGCACGCGCAGGTCTACCGCATCGTGGGACCCGACGGCAAGGTAACCTTTTCCGACCAGCCACCGCCGGCGGCAAGTAGCGGAAAAGTTAGCGCTGCCAACGCAGCGTCAAGTGGTGGTGGAGCAGCATCCGGAGGTCTTCCTTTCGAATTGCGACAGGTTGTCAGCAAATACCCGGTCACCTTGTACACCAACGAAAAATGTATTCCCTGCGGTTCCGCTCGTGCCATGCTGATAAGCCGTGGCATTCCCTTCAGCGAGAAAACCGTCAACACCAACGAAGATATTGCGGCCCTGCAGCGGCTGAGCGGCGATGCATCGCTGCCCCTTCTGACCATAGCCGCCCAGCAACTCAAAGGCTATTCGGATGCAGAGTGGACGCAGTTCCTGAATGCAGCGGGCTACCCTGCTGCGTCTATATTGCCGGCCACCTACCAGCGCCCCGCGCCTACACCCCTGGTCGCGGTGAGCAAATCTCCAGCAGCGGGCACCGCCCCAGCCGCGCCTGCCGCACCATCCCAGCAGGCTGCTCCGGCGGCACCACCCGCCGCCACGGCCAACAACCCTGCCGGCATCAAATTCTGAGCGGGCTCTGAAAAATGCAAAACGCCGGGTACCAGCCCGGCGTTTTGCTTTCTGGAGCCAGAGCAGCCTAAAACACCAGTGTCTTCACCCCGCCCGGCGCACCCAGCAAGCAGACATGCGCCTTCTGGTGGGCGAACACCCCCACCGTCACCACGCCCGGCCACTGGTTGACCTGCGACTCAAAACCCAGCGGATCGGCGATCTTCAGGCCGGTCACGTCCAGGATGTGCTGGCCGTTGTCGGTGACCAGCGGCTTGCCGTCCTTGAGCCGCAGGTTGGCTGTACCGCCCATGGCCGCAAACTGCCGCGCAATACGTCTGGCCGCCATCGGAATCACCTCAACGGGCAGCGGAAAGTTGCCCAGCGCCTGCACCAGCTTGGACTCGTCGGCAATGCAGACAAACTTGCGCGACTGGGCTGCCACGATCTTTTCGCGCGTCAGCGCCGCACCGCCGCCCTTGACCATATAACCCGCGTTGTCGATCTCGTCGGCGCCGTCGATGTACACCGCCAGCTCGTCCACCTCCGTCGCGTCAAACACCTTGATGCCCAGCGCCTGCAGGCGTTCCGTCGAGGCAACCGAGCTCGACACCGCACCGGCAATGCGCCCCTTCATGGTGCCCAGCGCGTCAATGAATTTGTTGACAGTCGAGCCGGTGCCCACTCCCACAATGCTGCCTTCCTCGACATAGTGCAGGGCTGCCTGGCCAACCAGGGTTTTGAGTTCGTCTTGGGTCATGGCTTGGGTCATGGAAGTATTAAAGAGTGTTTGGGGGGGCGGGCCGGGGCGAAACGGGTTTTGCGACAATCAGGCCTCATGCCCGGCCTGCCCGGGTGGTTCATCGCCTCATCGCCAACAGCCGAATTATCCAATGTCCCTGCTTCCCTACTCCCTGGCCCGCCCTTTTTTATTTGGGCTTGACCCCGAAACCGCCCACGAGCTGACCATGGCTTCGCTGGCGCGCACCCAGGGCACGCCGCTGTCGCTGGCCTACTGCGGCAACCGCGTGAGCGATCCCGTCGAGCTGGCCGGCCTGAAATTCGCCAACCGCGTGGGTCTGGCCGCCGGGCTCGATAAAAACGCCCGCTGCATCGACGGCCTGGCCGCCATGGGTTTCGGCTTTGTCGAAGTGGGCACCGTCACCCCTCTGGGCCAACCGGGCAACCCCAAGCCGCGCATGTTCCGCCTCACCGAAGCCAACGCGCTCATCAACCGCCTGGGCTTTAACAATGAAGGGCTGGCCGCTTTTCTGGCCAATGTGCAGCGATCCAGCGTGCGCAAGCAAGGCGCGCAAAACACCCTGCTGCTGGGCCTGAACATCGGCAAAAACGCTGCTACGCCGATTGAAAACGCCGTCGACGACTACCTGACCTGCCTGGACGGTGTCTACCCGCACGCCGACTACGTCACCGTCAACATCTCCAGCCCCAACACCAAAAACCTGCGCGCCCTGCAAAGCGACGAAGCCCTGGACGCCCTGCTCGGCCGCATCGCCGAACGCCGCGAGACCCTGGCCAAACAGCACGGCAAGCGCGTGCCGATTTTTGTGAAGATCGCGCCCGACCTCGATGAAGCCCAGGTCGATGTGATTGCCGCCACGCTCAAGCGCCACGCCATGGACGGCGTCGTCGCCACCAACACCACGCTGAGCCGCGACGCCGTGAAAGGCATGCGCCATGCCGAAGAAGCCGGCGGCCTGAGCGGCGCGCCGGTGCTGGAAGCCAGCAACCGCGTCATCGGCCAGCTGCGCGCGGCACTCGGCAAAGGCTTTCCCATCATCGGCGTGGGCGGCATCATGAGCGGTGCGGACGCCGTCTCCAAGATCAAGGCTGGCGCCGATGTCGTGCAGATCTACACCGGCCTCATCTACAAAGGCCCCGAACTGGTCACCGACGCCGCGACTGCGATCAAAAACAGCCGCTAGACCAATAGGGACTTGCGCAAGCAGCTATTGAATTAATAGCAACGAATCCGTAAGGTACGGCATTGGCTTACGGAGCTTTTTTGCGCGGCACCGCTGCCGCTCGCGGCCTGGCCACTTTGGCCACCTTCTTCTTCACCGCGCCCACAGCTTTACGCGCCACCCCCAGCTCCACCCACACCGGCGCATGGTCGCTGGCATGTTCCTGCCCGCGCACCCAACTGTCTACCCCGGCGGCCTTCAGGCGCGGCGCCAGTTCTGCATTCAACAGGATATGGTCGATGCGCAAGCCCGCGTTGCGCTGCCAGTGCTGGCGGAAATAATCCCAGAAGGTGTAGATGCGCTCTTGCGGGTGCAAATGCCGCAGGCTGTCTACCCACCCTTGCCCCAACAGCTTTTCATAGGCCGCCCGGCTTTCGGGCTGCAACAAGGCGTCCTTGCGCCAGGACTTGGGGTTGTAGATATCAAAGTCGGTCGGCACCACGTTGAAGTCACCGGCCAGCGCAACCGGGTGGCCCGAACCGCAGAGCGCCAGCGCATGCCGGTGCAGGCGCTCAAACCAGGCCAGCTTGTAGTCAAACTTGGGGCCTGGCTGCGGGTTGCCGTTGGGCAGGTACAGGCAGGCCACAATGATTCCGTCTACTGCGGCCTCCAGGTAGYGGCTTTGGTCATCTGACGCATCGCCGGGCAGCTCACGCCGTATTTCAACCGGCGCCTCACCCTTCGCCAGAATCGCCACGCCGTTCCATGACCGCTGGCCTTTCCATAAAGCGCCGTAACCCGCTTCCCGCAGCTCGGCCTGGGGAAACACACCGTCCAGCGCTTTTAATTCCTGCAGGCACACCACGTCCGGCGATTCTTTGGCCAGCCAGTCCAGCAACTGCGGCAACCGCGTCTTGATGCCGTTGACGTTAAAGGTCGCGAGTTTCATCAGGCCCCGATCAAACGCCGGCCAACCCCAATCAAACCCCGGGCGAAGGCTTCCCCCGGCCCGGCCCGCGCCGGAAAGCCTCGGCGCCGCCGCTGCCGCCACCGTCGGGAAAGCTGTGCTGCTTGAGCTTGCCGGCCTTTCCGGGCTTCACCGGGTTTTCAATCAAGGTACTGGCATCGTTGCCATCTGCTTCATCGTCCGGCTCGCTGTGCGGAGGATGCGGCACCGTCGCGCCTTCGCCGGTCTTGGCGCGTGTCGGGCTGGTGTTGCTTTTTGCCATGGGTGCTCCAGAAATCGAAGCTTCAAAGTACCAGCACCGGCTAAGGGCGGGTGTCAGACAACACCGCAAGGTCGTACTCCGGTATACCCACATCGGCAGGCATCCGGCATCCAAGGCCCCTGCTTCAAGAAAAACAGCCGGTAAGCCAATCAGGATGGGCGCAAGCAGCTATTAAATCAATAGCACATCACGGCAGGCGGCGTAGGGGTGCCGCCGCTCAGGGTTAGCCCCAAGACGGGGTAGAGCCTGTCCCCTAGAGTACCCGGCAGGCTTTGTAGCGCCCCTTGTTACGACTACCATGCAGGCAGTTTTGACAGGAGACCTGCCTTGGCCGCGACCCCCACTTCGGCGACGACGCCCCCTTCCCTTGCGTCTTCTTCTTTTTCCCTGGACCCCGCCTCCCCCTACCCCCACCTGCTCGCGCCGCTGGACCTGGGCTTCACCACGCTGAAGAACCGCGTGCTCATGGGCAGCATGCACACCGGCCTCGAAGACGGCCGCAAACACTTCCCCGCCATGGCCGCCTACTTTGCCGAGCGCGCGCGCGGCGGTGTGGGCCTGATGGTTACCGGCGGCTTCGCGCCCAACATCGCCGGCTGGACCAAACCGTTTGCCGGCATGCTCGCCAGCTCAGGCGCTGCGCGCCGCCACAAGCAGATCACAGACGCAGTACATGCAGAAGGCGGCAAGATTGCGCTGCAAATTTTGCACACCGGCCGCTATGGCTACCACCCGCTGTGCGTCGCACCTTCGCGCATCCAGAGCCCCATCTCGCCCTTCACCCCGCGCGAGCTCAGCGCCGGCGGCATTGAGCGGCAGATCCGCGCCTTCATCCGCTGCGCCATGCTCGCCCGCGATGCCGGCTACGACGGCGTCGAGATCATGGGCAGCGAAGGCTACTTCATTAACCAGTTCCTTGTCACCCACACCAACCAGCGCACCGACGAGTGGGGCGGCAGCTACGCCAACCGCATGCGCCTGGCCGTCGAGATCGTGCGCCGCACGCGCGAAGCCGTCGGGCGCGACTTCATCATCATCTACCGCCTCTCGATGATCGACCTGATCCCCGGCGGCAGCAGCTGGGAGGAAGTCGTGCTGCTGGCCCAAGCGGTGGAAGCCGCCGGTGCCACGCTCATCAACAGCGGCATCGGCTGGCATGAGGCGCGTGTGCCGACAATCGCGACGTCAGTACCACGTGGTGCCTTCACCTGGGTCACCAAAAAGCTGCGCACCGACCTGCGTGCCGCCGGCCTCACGATTCCTGTCATCACCAGCAACCGCCTGAACATGCCCGAGGTGGCCGAACAGGTGCTGGCCGACGGCTCGGCTGACATGGTCAGCATGGCCCGCCCTTTCCTGGCCGACCCCGAGTTTGTCAACAAGGCCGCGCAGGGGCGCCGCGACGAGATCAACACCTGCATCGCCTGCAACCAGGCCTGCCTGGACCACGCCTTCCAGGCCAAGCTGGCAAGCTGCCTGGTCAACCCCCGCGCCGGGCATGAAACCGAACTCGTCATTCGCATCGCCCCCGCCAAAAAACGCGTTGCCGTCATAGGCGCAGGCCCCGCGGGTCTGGCCGCCGCCACCACTTTGGCCCTGCGCGGCCACAGCGTTGACCTGTATGACGCGGCCGACAAAATCGGCGGCCAGTTCAACCTGGCCAAGCGCGTGCCCGGCAAGGAAGAGTTCGAGGAAACCCTGCGCTACTTCGGCCAGCGCATCACCGGCACCGGCGTGAAGCTGCACCTGAACACCCGCGTCTCGGCGGCCGACCTCATTGCGCAGAAGTTTGACGAAGTCGTGCTGGCCACCGGCGTCACGCCGCGCAACCCGCGTATTCCCGGGCAAGACCATCCCAAGGTGCTGAGCTACATCGATGTGCTGCTGGGCCGCCAGCCCGTTGGCGAACGTGTGGCACTCATAGGCGCAGGCGGCATCGGCTTTGACGTCGCCGAGTTCCTCGTCACACCCACCGGCCATTCCACCGCACTCGACCTGCCCGCCTGGCTCGCCGAATGGGGTGTGGCCGACCCCGGTGAAGTGCGCGGCGGCGTGGTACGCCCGCTGGTCACGCCGCCGGCGCGCCATGTCACCCTGCTGCAGCGCAAGCCCGGCAAGCTGGGCGCGGGCCTGGGCAAGACCACCGGCTGGATCCACCGTGCCGCGCTGAAGATGAAAAACGTCGAAATGCTTTCAGGCGTCAACTATGAACGCATTGGTGAAAACGAAGAAGGCTCAGGCCTCAGCCTCTTCATCACCTTCGGCGAAAAACGGCAGGACGGCACCGTGCTGGCGGTCGACAACATCGTGCTGTGCGCCGGACAGGAACCCCTGCGCGAACTGCTGGAGCCACTGCGCGCGGCCGGCGTCAAGACGCACCTGATTGGCGGCGCAGACGAAGCCAGCGAACTCGATGCGAAACGCGCTATTGACCAGGGGACGCGTCTGGCTGCGATGGTGTGACCACGCTTATTTGGGCAGCCCTGCCTCAAAGCGGTCCATCTCTTCATCCAGCGTTCCGCGGCCGTTGAAATCCCGCTTGGCCTGGCCATACCAGTACTCGGCATTCCCCAGGTCGCCCTCCTGTACATGCAGGATGCCGTGCAGCCAGGCGGCCAGTTGCGACTCATCACTCTGCACAATCGTGTGTGCCTCGGTCCAGCGCCCCGAGCGCATGTGAACCAGGGCTTGGCGAAGATTGGCCATCGAAAACTCCTTGAATGAAATGAATATATCGCCGATGGAATTTCCATGGCGGGGTCATGTTTTTCCGTCACGCGGGCCAGCAACAGGCGCATGCTGCGCCATCAGCCCGGCAATCCACTCGATGAACACGCGCAGTTTGGCGCTGACATGCCGGTTCGGCGCAAAGGCTACGTACAAAGGCATCGGGTCAAGGCGCCAGCCCTTGAACAGGCGCACCAGTTCGCCGCCAGCCAGGTGCGCCTTCGCCATGTAGTCCGGCAGCCAGAGGACTCCCAATCCCGCCAGCCCGGCCGCGAGGTAGGCATTGCCGTCATCGAATGCGAACAGGTGCCGGCCTTGCACCTTGATGCTCTCGCCCTTGCAGTGCATGGCGTACGGAAAAGCCTTGCCGGTGCGCGCCCACAGAAAACCCACGATGCGGTGATGTGTGTCTTCCAGCTCTCGTGGGTGCAACGGTGTGCCCGAGCGCTCCAGATAGGCCGGGGCGGCGTATACCCCCAACTGCAGGTCACCCACCTTGCGGGCCATCAGCGACTGATCGGTTAGCTCGCCGCCGCGCACGACGCAATCCACGTTGTCGCCGATCAGGTCCACCATGCGGTCGCTGACACCCATGTCGAGCTGAATCTCAGGGTAGCGCGCATGAAATTCCGGCAAGGCCGGCACCAGGATCATGCGGGCCAGGGGGCTGGGCACATCGACCCGCAGCCGGCCCCTGGGCGACGCCGACGCGCTGGACAGGCTGGTCTCGGCATCATCAACCTCGGCCAGGACGCGCACCACCCGGTCATAGTAGGCAGCGCCATCGGCAGTGACATTGACCTTCCGTGTGGTCCGGTTGAGCAGCTTGACCCGCAGCCGCGCTTCCAGTTGCTGCACCAGCTGCGTCACGCTGGTCTTGCTCATATGGAGTGTCTCGGCCGCCTTGGTGAAGCTGCCTGCTTCCACCACGCGGGCGAATGCCTGCATTGCATCGAAACGGTCCATCTCTGCTCCAGATATGTTGACGTTGATGATTGTTTGGATTCTACGAACAGTGATGGTTAGCCTTGCCTGTTTATCCGAAAGGCACAGTCTTCTAAAGTTCTTTCATCGTTAACCACGGGCCGGCGACGGCCCATATGAAAAAGGACATTTTTATGACCAAGCGTGACGTCGTTTTTCCACCCGGGCGCCAGGCCCTCTATGAACGCAACCGCTATTCGCCGGCGGTGAAGTCCAACGGATTCCTGTTCGTTTCAGGGCAGGTTGGCAGCCGCGAAGATGGATCCCCCGAGCCCGACCTGGAGGCGCAGGTCCGGCTCGCCTTCGACAACCTGAACGCCATCCTCAAGGCCGCAGGCTGCACCTTCGACGACGTGGTCGACGTGACCGTCTTCATGGTGGATCCGGAATCGGTGTTCGAGACAGCCTGGAAAGTGGTGCCCGACTACTGGGGCAACGCACCGCACCCTACGCTGACGGGTGTCGGCGTGACCTGGCTCTATGGCTTTCAGTTTGAGATCAAGGTGATTGCCAAGCTTCCAGAGTTTCGCGGTGATTGAGTGACTTGACTACCGCCGCAACGGATCCAGCAGCGGCTTCAGCCCGTTGTGGTCGATCTCCTGCATCAGCTGCAGCAGGCGGCCGATTTCGCCTTTGGGAAAACCTTCGCGGGCGAACCAGTTGAGGTAGTTGCCGGGCAGGTCGGCGATCAGGGTGCCCTTGTGTTTGCCGAAAGGCATTTCGCGGGTCACCAGCAGCTGGAGGTCTTCGGGGTTCATGCCTAACCGCCTGCCCGCTTGGGCGCGTAGCCCTGTTTTTGCAGGGCCTGCATGACGGTGTCGCAATGGTCGCCCTGCACTTCAATGATGCCGTCTTTGGCCGTGCCGCCTGAGCCGCAGGCGGCCTTGAGCTGCTTGCCCAGCTGCGCCAGGGCCAGGGCGTCCAGCGGCAGGCCCTTGATGACGGTGACGGTTTTGCCGCCGCGGCCTTTGCTTTCACGCATGACGCGCACCACCCCATCGCCCTTGGGTGTTGCCTGCTGCTTGCAGGTGCAGGCAGAAGCGGGCTGGCGGCAACCGGGGCACATTCTTCCGGCATCGGTGGAATACACAAGGCCGCCGCTGGCAGGGAGCTTCTTCATAAGTCAGAAAGGATCAGCAAGGATAGAAGGCGGGTGCGCGTGAAGCGATTCTGGCCAGCACACTTCGGATGTGCAGCACGGCTTAATACGAACGTTCACAAATGTTCTGGGCCATATTGCCGAAAAATGAAAAATGTACCTTATAAACACGGCTGGGATTTTCAGCCAGCGCCGCGCAGCCGCTCAGGGTCATAC
>NZ_JBFUAZ010000032.1:0-15384 GCF_056406035.1 Polaromonas sp. P1_E1_2
GGCCATGGCAGGTCAGTCAGGAATCGTTATTGTGAGGGTCAGCGGGAAACGCAAAAGCGGAAATCCTGGATTGCTCCCGGTTTTCCGCCTTTGCTGGCTGCCTTTGCCGTCTGCTTTTGCATGCAGTTATCGCGCCAATGCAGGGGTGCTTTGTAAAAAAGCGCTTAGCCCTTTTTGACTTCCTTGACTTCAGCGTCCACGACATTGTCGTCGACCGGTTTGGCTTCAGCCTGGGCGGCGCCCGCTGCGCCTGCGTCACCACCGGCTGCCGCCTGCGATGCCTGCATGTCGGCGTACATTTTTTCGCCGAGCTTCTGGCTGGCTTCCATCAGGGCCGTATTCTTGGCGTCGATGGCGGCCTTGTCGTCGCCAGTGAGCGCTTCTTCCATGTCCTTGATGGCGGCTTCAATCTTTTCCTTCTCGCCGGCTTCGAGCTTGTCGCCGTATTCACCCAGCGATTTCTTCACGCTGTGCACCATGGCTTCGGCGTTGTTCTTGGCGGTGACGAACTCGACTTTTTTCTTGTCTTCTTCGGCGTTCAGCTCGGCGTCTTTCACCATCTGCTGGATTTCAGCTTCAGACAAACCGGAGTTGGCCTTGATGGTGATCTTGTTTTCCTTGCCGGTGCCCTTGTCTTTGGCGCCGACGTGCAGGATGCCGTTGGCGTCGATGTCGAAGGACACTTCGATCTGCGGCGTGCCACGCGCTGCCGGCGGAATGCCCTCGAGGTTGAACTCGCCCAGGCCCTTGTTGCCCGAAGCGATTTCGCGCTCGCCCTGGAACACCTTGATCGTCACGGCCGGCTGGTTGTCTTCAGCGGTCGAGAAGGTCTGTGCGAACTTGGTCGGGATGGTCGTGTTCTTCTTGATCATCTTGGTCATCACGCCGCCCATGGTTTCGATACCGAGGGACAGCGGGGTCACGTCSAGCAGCAGCACGTCGGTGCGRTCGCCGGAGAGGACCTGGCCYTGAATCGCTGCGCCTACGGCAACGGCTTCGTCGGGGTTCACGTCCTTGCGGGGTTCCTTGCCGAAGAGCTCCTTGACCTTTTCCTGCACCTTGGGCATGCGGGTCTGGCCGCCGACCARAATCACGTCATGGATGTCAGCCGCGCTGACGCCGGCATCCTTCATGGCGATGCGGCAAGGTGCAATCGTGCGCTCGATGAGTTCGTCGACCAGGCTTTCGAGCTTGGCGCGGGTCAGCTTGACCAGCAAGTGCTTGGGGCCGGTGGCGGGGTCGTGCGCAATGTAGGGAATGTTGACTTCGGTGGCCGGGCTGTTGGACAGTTCGATCTTGGCCTTTTCAGCCGAGTCTTTCAGACGCTGCAGGGCCACCACGTCTTTCGACAGGTCGATGCCGCTGTCTTTCTTGAACTCGGCCACGATGTAGTCGATGACGCGCTGGTCGAAGTCTTCGCCGCCCAGGAAGGTGTCGCCGTTGGTGGAGAGTACTTCAAACTGCTTCTCACCGTCGACATCGGCGATCTCGATGATGGAGATGTCGAAAGTGCCGCCGCCCAGGTCATACACAGCGATCTTGCGGTCGCCCTTTTCCTGCTTGTCCAGGCCGAAGGCGAGAGCCGCTGCGGTGGGTTCGTTGATGATGCGTTTCACGTCGAGGCCGGCGATGCGGCCGGCGTCTTTGGTGGCCTGGCGCTGTGCGTCATTGAAATAGGCAGGCACGGTGATCACGGCTTCGGTGACCGGCTCGCCGAGGTAGTCTTCGGCGGTTTTCTTCATTTTGCGCAGGATGTCGGCAGACACTTGCTGGGCCGACAGCTTCTTGCCGCGCACTTCCACCCAGGCGTCGCCGTTGTCGGCAGCCACGATGGAATAAGGCATCAGTGCGATGTCTTTCTGGACTTCTTTTTCGGTGAACTTGCGGCCGATCAAACGCTTGACAGCGTACAGGGTGTTCTTGGGGTTGGTCACGGCCTGGCGCTTGGCCGATGCACCGACCAGCACTTCGCCGTCTTCCTGGTAGGCGACGATGGAAGGGGTGGTGCGCACGCCTTCCGAGTTCTCGATCACGCGGGGGGTGTTGCCCYCCATGACGGACACGCAGCTGTTGGTAGTGCCGAGGTCAATGCCGATGATTCTTCCCATGATGATTTACTCCTGCTTTTTTGATTCGTTAAAGATTGAAGGTGGGGTGGCCGGGGCGTTCAGTGCCGCTGGCCGCGGTATGGATTAACTATGTTGATAACTTGTGGGTAAGTTGTGTGGCTTCAAGGGCTTCAACAATGTTTTCAAGGTTTTTTAAGAGTTTTTTACTTGGGAGCTGCCACCGTGACCAAGGCGGGGCGCAGCACGCGCTCGGCGATCAGGTAGCCTTTTTGCAGCACGTTGACCACGGTGTTGGCTTCCTGGTCGGCCGGCACCATGCTGATCGCCTGGTGTTGGGTCGGGTCGAATTTGGTGCCGGGCGCGGGGTCGATGGCGACTACCTTGTTGCGCTCGAGCGCACTTTTCAGCTGCTTGAGTGTGGCCTCGGCGCCTTCGCGGATCTGCTCCGGCGTAACGTCCTTGATGGCCAGGCCGGCTTCCAGGCTGTCTGCCACGGGCAGTAGGCTTTCGGCAAAGCTTTCCAGTGCGTATTTGCGGGCCTTGGCGACTTCTTCGTCCGCGCGGCGGCGGGCGTTTTCGGTCTCGGCCTTGGCGCGCAGGTAGCTGTCGGCCAGCTCGGTGTTCTTGGCCTGCAGCGTCGCGACTTCGGCTTGTGCGACGGTCAGCGCATCAAACTCGTTGGCGGCCTGCGCCGCTTCCAGTTCTTCAGGACTGGGCTCACCGCTAAGTGGTTGATTTTGTTCGGGTTGTGTATTGTCAGACATGCTCGAAAACAGGGTTGAAGCTGGTAATGTTTCCAGCTGGGGATGGCAAAGCCCTTTTCAAGACAGGGGCTTCGTTTTTGGTCCAGATAGTTTGGCTGCGGGTGCGCGGCCTGAGGGGTCCAGCACGGTTGGGGCCCTGCCGTTCCTGTGCGGACCGGTGTGCCCCAGCCGCAGAAACTGGTTCGTGGCCTGAATTGTAGTGGCTGGCCACCCGTTCCCCGGCCGGTGAGGCAGGTTCTGGCAGTCCATGGGATGGTGCCGGGTGCAGGCCTGATGCTATGTTATTGATAGCTATCGGCGCGCATTCCTATTGGGATGAAAGGCTAAAACGTCGAAATTTCAGGTGGAGACGGCAAAAACCGCTTCAAGGCGTGGCCGGTTTCTGCATGCGCATCATGAGTTCGCGCTTGTTGTCACGGCTGCGGTGGGCATGTTCGCGCATCAGGGCTTCGGCACGCGCCCCTTCACCGGCCTGCAGTGCGGCCAGCACGTCTTCGTGGTCGGTTTGTGCGCGCTGAATGAACCCGTATTCGAGCAGGGGCAGGGCGCCGTTCAGGCTGAGCGCCCCGGCGCCGGCCATCGGCGTTTTGCTGACATGGGCCAGTGCGGAGGTCAATGTGCTGTTGCCGGCGGCGTGCGCCAAGGCACTATGAAAGCGGGCGTTCATGGGGACCCAGCGGGCTGCGTCAATCACATGGCCGGCGGCCCGTGCCTGCTCCAGCAGCAGGCGGCCGTCCTCGATGCAGGCCTGCAGGGCCTCCCGGGTTTCGGGCGTGATGCCGCGCTCGGCGGCCTGCCTGGCTGCCATGCCTTCCAGCACGCCCCGCACGTCGACTGCATTGGCAATTTCGTCAACGCTGAATTGCCTGACGCGAAAGCCGCGTGTCGGCAGGCGTTCCAGCAAGCCTTCCTTTTCCAGCTCACCGAGCGCAATACGGATCGGTGTGCGCGAAACCGCCAATTGGGCGGACAGCTCAAGCTCCACCATGCGTTCGCCCGGGGCCGCCTGGCCGCTGAGGATTCTTTGCCTCAATGTCTGCGTGGTGTATTCAATCTGGGAAGACATAAGCTGTAACGGTTGATAGTGGTTGGCTGAGTGGAAGGATTATTGCATGCAGTATCTGGGTTTATTAGGGTTAATCTGGTTAATGAAGTCACTATTGCGTGCAATAAAATAAGATGACTAAGTATTTCGCGCTGGATGGCGCATGAACCATGTATGAACCATCAACCTGCCACCAGCGTTGTGGCCGATACCACCCCCAGGAGACACCATGGATCTACTTCGCCTCCATTCCTTGCGACGGCTTGCCCGCACCGCAACGCGGCTGGCAGCGGCTTGTGCTGCATCGTTGGTGCTTGTCTTCACTGGCTTGTCCGTCGCGCACGCCCAGCCGGCTGCAAGTTATCCCAGCAAGCCCATCAAGCTGATCGTTCCTTTTCCTGCGGGTGGTGGCGGTGACACACTGGCCCGGCTGGTCATGCAGCGTGCCACCAGGGAATTGGGTCAACCTGTCGTGGTCGAAAACCTGGGCGGCGCCGGCGGAAACGTGGGCAGTGCAACAGCGGCCAAGGCGCCGGCCGATGGCTACACCCTGCTGTACGGCACCAACGGCACACATGCCATCAACCATGCGATCTACAGGTCACCCGGCTTCAACCCGTCTCGCGACTTCGAGCCCGTGACCCAGCTCACACGCATCGCCGCCATGGTGGTAGTGCGGCCCACGCTGCAAGTCAACTCCATGGCGGAACTCACTAAGCTGCTCAAGGCCAATCCGGGGAAATACACCTTTGGCTCCGCCGGCAACGGCACCACGTCCCACCTGGCCGGAGAAATCTACAAATCGCGCGCGGGCCTGGCTGTGGTGCACATACCTTACCGCGGCGGCGCACAGGCCATGACGGACCTGATCGGCGGGCAGGTCGACATGATGATCGAGGTCATGCCGAATGCCGCACCGCAGGCGAAAAGCGGACGTGTCAAACCATTGGCGGTAACGACAGCCACGCGCGTGGCGGGCTGGCCGGATTTACCCACCATCGCGGAGTCGGGCTTGCCCGGATTTGATGTCAGCGCATGGGACGCGATTTTTGTTCCCGCCGGAACGCCCAGGCCCATCGTCAATCGCCTGAACGAAGCGATCCACAAAGCCCTGGCGGATCCGGAGTTGCGCGCGCAGCTGCAGTCGCGTGGTGCCGAGGTGGCGCCGGGCACCCCCGAGGAACTGGCCAGGCATATTGCCGCCAGCATGACTTTGTGGGGTGACGCGGTGAAGCGTTCCGGCGCTGCAGTGGATTAGGGCGCCGGGAAGTGCATGGATGAATACCTGATGAATGCCTGTTGATCGGTAAAACAGCGCAACAAAAAAGCGACCCTGAAGGTCGCTTTTTTTCGGGCCAGGCTGGCCAGGTAACTTACTTTTTCTTGGTCTGGCTGACGGCCCACTTGCCGGCAAATGCCTGCAGGTCGTTCAAGCGCTTGAGCAGGTCGGCGCCCAGTGTGGTGACCGTGTAGCCATCGCTGCCATGGCCAAGCAGGCCGGCTGCGCGCAATTCCTTGATGCGGGTATTGAGGGTGTTGGGTGTGATGCTGCCGATGCTGTCTTGCAGGAGGCGGAATGTCTGGGGATGGCCGTCTTTCAGGGCCCACAGCACGCGCAGTGCGTAGCGTGCTTCCAGCAGTTCAAGCAATTGGCCTACCGCTGCATTTTCTTTGGCACTCATCAGGTTATCTCCTCGGGTCACAGTTTGGTCACAGGGGGTTGTTAAGCAGAAAGCTTCGAAAGCTTGGGGCCAAATATAACGCAAATTGCTGACTGCTACGAGTTTTATAGCTGCCCACGCCCGCTGCCGTTGGACTACAGCCTGAAACTCTCTTGGAAAACCCTGATGCGCCGGATGTGGCAATGGGCTTAAGAACGCATCGGGTAAGCCCAAGCGCATCATTTCTACCTACATCACCGGGATCCGTGTTGCCGGATGAAGTGCTACAGCGCTGCCTGTTCTGGATGATTCCATGATCACTTCAATCACTTGTTGCACGCCAAGTGCAGAGCGCCCCGTTACGGTGGGTGCACGTMCATTCTGGACAGAGCGAATGAAATCCTGCAGCACGGCGCGATSAGCTGCATGGTCAAAGGCCATGGGGTTGGCGCCACCGCCGGAGGCCTGGCGTGCACCGGCGGTCAGCGTCTTTCCACTGGAAAAGACCGCCCGCATTTCACCGCCTTCCAGCGTCACGGTGCCCTGGGTGAAGTTGAGTTCAATGCGCTCGGGAAAACCGGGGTAGGCCGCCGTGGTGGCCTGAACCACAGCGACCGCACCGCTGCTGTAGTGCAGCAATGCGGCAGCCGTGTCTTCGCCCTCCATGCGATGCACTGCGCTGGTGCTTGCAACGCCTGTGACGCGCTCCGGCATGCCGGTGAAGCTGAGCAGCAGGTCGAGCGTATGAATGGCCTGCGTGATCAGCACGCCGCCGCCGTCCCGCGCCAGGGTGCCGCGTCCGGGCTCATCGTAATAACTTTGCGGCCGCCACCACCGGATCGACGCGGCAGCGCTGACCAGCGGGCCCATAACGTCGTCACGCAGCAGTGCCGCCACGGCAAGGGCCGCGTCGCGCATGCGGTGCTGCAGCATCACTGCCAGCATGACCCCCGCAGTTTCGCAAGCATCGACCAATGCATTGGCCCGGTTCAAATCAATTTCGAGGGGCTTTTCGACCAGCACATGCTTGCCCGCACGCGTTGCCTGCTGCACGAGGTCCAGATGGGTATTGGGCGGCGTGAGAACCAGCACGGCTGTTACGCTGGCGTCTTCCAGAATATCTTCCAGTCGCGTAGTTCGGCGCGCCCCTTGGGGCACTTCTACAGCGGCCAGCCGTTCGGGATTTCGCCCATAAACCCATGCGACGTCTGCTTCACTGGCCAGGTCTTCAAGACTTCGGAAGTGAGGTGCCGAGCCCAGCCCTGCGCCAATGACGGCGAGGCGCAGYCGCGCAGGGCTGGGTATGGACGGCATGTTCAGTCAAGCTTGACGTTGGCCGCCTTGATGACTTGCGCCCATTTCTCGACCTCTGCCTTCTGGAAGGCGGAGACCTGCTCGATCGTCATGCTGGACGGTTGCATGCCCAGTCCTTTGAGGCGTTCCTGCATCTCGGGCTGCGCGGTGATTTTCATGATTTCATCGTGCAGCTTGTCAATGATGGGCTTGGGGGTGCCGGTGGGTACAAAAATGGCTTGCCATGAGGCAACCTCAAATCCGGGGACGGATTCGGCCACCGTTGGCACATTCGGCATGGACTCCAGGCGCTTGGCGGAGGTGACCGCCAGCGCACGCACCTTGCCGCTCTGGATATGAGGACCTGCTACGACCGTGGTGTCGAACATCATGTCCACCTGCCCGCCGATCACGTCCTGGATGGCGGGGCCGCTGCCTTTGTAGGGCACATGGATGAACTGGGTGCCCGACTTGAAGCCCAGCAGTTCCAGCGAGAGATGCTGCGATGTGCCGCTGCCGGCCGATGCGGAAGAAATGGTTTTGGGTTTGGCCTTCGCTGCGGCCAGCACGTCCTGCAGCGTTTTGTAAGGGCTGTTGGCCCCCACCACCAGCACGACGGGGTTGGTGCCGATGAGCGCCACCGGCGAGAAAGACTTGATCGGGTCGTAGCCCAGTTTCGGGTAAAGGCTCACATTGATGGCATGCGAGCTGACGGTGCCGCCCAGCATCGTGTAGCCATCTGCCGGTGCGCGGGACGCGACTTCCGAGCCGACGCTACCGCCAGCACCGCCCTTGTTGTCAATCACGATGGTGGTGCCGAGTACCGGCCCGAGTTTTTGGCCAATCAGCCGGCCCAGGATATCGGTGGTGCCGCCTGCAGGAAAGGGCACGATGAAGGTGATGGGTTTACTGGGCCACTTGTCTTGTGCGAAGGCAGGAAGTCCCAGCGCCGACAGGGCAGCGCCAGCAAGTGCGGAATGGATGAGGGAACGGCGTTTCATGATGTCTCCTGTGTGTTGTCTGGTGGTGTTGGTTGGAACTACTTACTTGATGGCCTGAATGCGTTCGTACAGACTCTTGGGCCACGGGGCATCGGCAGCGGTGAGCGAAGGCAAGACCGCTGCGGCAAAAGGCGCGCGGTCTACCTTGTTGACGGTTTTGCCTTTTTTCTCGAACTCGGCGACCAGGCGGTTTTCGGCATCGACGATGTCCTGGCTGGCGCGGCTCGACGCCTCCCAGAGCACCTGGTCGAAGACCTTCTTGTCGGCCTCACTGAGTTTGGACCAGACCGAGCCCGACACGGCCGTGAGCAGCGATTCGGTGATGTGGCCGGTCAGGGTGATGTATTTCTGGACTTCGTAAAACCTTTTGGCCTCGATGGTGGGAAGCGGGTTTTCCTGTGCATCGACCGTGCCGTTTTGCAGCGCCAGGTAGACCTCGGCAAAGGCGATGGGCGTCGGGTTCGCACCCACGGCCCTTGGGAACATCACAAAAAGTGGTGCGTCGGGCACGCGCAGCTTGAGGCCTTTCATGTCCTCGGGTTTGTTGATGACCTTGTTGGAAGTCATGTGGCGCAGGCCGTAGTAGGTGTAGCCTGCAATGTGCTGGCCGCCGGTCTTGCTGGCATAACCCTGAGCCAGCTCCTGAAAGATCGGACCGTTACGGAATGCCTGAAAGTGCGCGTAATCGCGAAACACAAAAGGCGCGGCGGCGATCGACAGCGGCGGGTGTGCACGCCCGGCAAAGGCCGCGCCGGTGTAGATGATGTCGACGGTGCCCAGTGTCAGGCCCTGGTTGATGTCGGTTTCCTTGCCCAGGGATGAGGCCGGGAAGACCTCCACCACATAGCGGCCGTTGGTCTTCTTCCTGATTTCGTCGGCGGCCCAGACGGCCTGCTTGTGAAAGGTCTCCGAGGTCTCGTAGACGTGAGCCCATTTGAGTTTGGTCTGGGCTGCGGCGGCGCCTGCGCCCAGCGTGCCGGCCAGTGCCAGCAGCGTCGCACCCGCAATGCTGCAAAGGGTTCTGCGTTTCATGTCTTGTCTCCTGATTGTTTGTAATGGCTCAGTGGGTATCGTTGGTGGGGAAAGGGCGCCGCGGTATACCGCCCCCGGCGCCTTGCGGGCTACAAACTTCCCGTGCAGATGGGCATGGCAGATTTCCGGAATCCTCTAAATTCCGGCGGCCTGCTGGATTCATCGAACCATGCAGGGCATCTTGTTGTTGAATTTCCAGTTGGGGATCAGGTATTGCATGGCCACGGCATCGTCGCGCGCACCGAGGCCGTGCTTGAGGTAAAGCTGGTGCGCTTTTTCCACTTCAGCCATGTCCAGCTCTACGCCGAGGCCCGGTGTTTTTGGCACTGCAACCTGGCCGTCCACAATTTGCAAGGGTGCCTTGGTCAGGCGCTGGCCGTCCTGCCAGATCCAGTGGGTGTCAATCGCAGTGACTTTGCCCGGCGCGGCCGCAGCCACGTGGGTGAACATGGCCAGGGAAATGTCGAAGTGGTTGTTGGAGTGCGAGCCCCAGGTCAGCCCCCATGTCTGGCAGATCTGCGCGACGCGCACTGAGCCTTGCATGGTCCAGAAGTGTGGATCGGCCAGCGGGATGTCGACCGACTGCAGGTGGATGGTGTGCGACAGCTCGCGCCAGTCGGTGGCGATCATGTTGGTGGCGGTCGGCAGGCCGGTGGCCCGGCGAAACTCCGCCATCACTTCGCGGCCGGAGAACACGCCTTCGGCGCCGCAGGGGTCTTCTGCGTAGGCCAGCACATCGCCGCGGCCCTGGCAGATGCGGATGGCATCCTTGAGCAGCCACCCGCCGTTCGGGTCCAGTGTGATGCGCGCATCGGGAAAACGTTCGGAGAGGGCGATGATGGCTTCCATCTCTTCCTCGCCCCGCAGCACGCCGCCCTTGAGCTTGAAATCCTTGAAGCCGTAACGCTTGTAAGCCGCTTCGGCCAATGCCACGATGCCATCGGCGTCCATGGCGGTCTCGTGGCGCAGGCGCAGCCAGTCGTCCTCCGCATCCGGCGCACTGCCATAGGCCAGATCCGTCTGCTTGCGGTCGGCCACATAAAAGAGGTAGCCCAGCACGGCCACTGAATCCCGTTGCTGGCCTTCGCCCAACAGTGCGGCCACAGGTACGCCCAGGAATTGGCCCAGCAGGTCGAGCAGGGCGCTTTCCACGGCAGTGACGGCATGAATCGCCACACGAAGGTCGAAGGTCTGGTTGCCGCGGCCGCCGCTGTCGCGGTCCGCAAAACGTGTGCGCAGGGTGTTGAGAATCTGGTTCCACGCGCCTACCGATTGCCCTTCGATCAGTTCACGGGCGTCTTCCAGGGTGTTGCGGATCTTCTCGCCGCCCGGTACTTCACCTACGCCGGTGCGGCCTGAACTGTCGGTCAGGATCAGCAGGTTCCGGGTGAAAAATGGGCCGTGGGCACCGCTGAGGTTTAACAGCATGCTGTCCTGGCCGGCCACGGGAATCACCTGCACGCGAGTGATTCGGGGAGTTTGGGAAAGGGCGTGAGGGGCTGTTGCGGGAGCGTTTGAAGCGGGCATACCGGACTTGCTTGTAGGATGGTTGATAAAACAATTTATCAGTTATCGTACAACTCGTCGATTATTTATGCAACCAGATTTGTACCCAGAGTGCGAGGCGCTTGAGGTTCGGAAGGCTCTTCGGGTGGCTGCATGGTGTGCGCGTTATTGCCCCGGCGAAGCCGTTCACGGCTATTGGACAGGTGCGTCCGCATGGCGGCGCGTGCGGCCTCCGCATCCTGATTGCGGATGGCGTTGTAGATGCTCTCGTGCTCGCTGTTGACCCGCTGCAGGTAGTTGAAGCGGCCTTCGGGTGCGCTGTGCGCCGTGTTGACGCGAGTGCGCGGAATGATCATGGTGCCCAGGTAGGTCATCAGGTCGGCGAAGTGCCGGTTGCCCGTGGCGCGGGCCACTTCCATATGGAACTGGAAGTCCGGTGGCACGGCGTCAGAGTCCAGGCTGATGGAGTCGTGAAAGGCGCGCAGTGCATTTTCCAGGGCCTTGAGGTTTTCTGGCGTTCTCCTCTGGGCGGCAAGGCCGGCGGCTTCGGTTTCCAGGCTGATGCGCAGCTCCAGCACCGAGATCACATCGGCCACGGTGGCAAAGTCCTCGGCGGTGATCTTGAAGTTGCCGGCGTCCTGCGGTTGCAGGACAAAGGTGCCGATGCCGTGCCTGGTTTCGACCAGCCCTGAGGCCTGGAGCTTGGACAGCGACTCGCGCACCACGGTCCGGCTCACGTCAAAACGGGCCATGATTTCGGCTTCAGTGGGCAGTTTTTCGCCCGGCTGCAGGTGACCTGAACGGATGCTGGTGGCCAGATTTTCGACGATCTCACTCACCAGTCCGCGGGGGCGGCGCATGCGCAACGGCTCTTCGTGAAAGCCAACCGTAAGGCCTGCCTCAGAGCGACTAGGGGTTTTCCTTGAGTCCATTAAAAAACCATTGACAAGCTAGGGGGCGAACTGGAGAATTCCAAGTCATCAGACAACCTATGACTGCGATGTTCTTGGGTTGACTKTAACAAACTTCATAAAAAAGTCCAGTGTTTGCAATCACACCGGACGCAGATTAAAAAAATGACCATCAAAGTTCACGAAAAGCTCTTGTTGACCGGCGCGGCCGGTGGCTTGGGCAAGGCCTTGCGCGAGCGCCTGAAGGCCAATTGCTCGGTACTCCGGCTGTCCGACGTGCAGCCTTTCGGTGCTGCCGGAGCCAACGAAGAGGTGATTTTGGCCGATCTGGCCGATGCCGCCGCCGTCCACACCATGGTTCAGGGCGTGGACGCGATTGTCCACCTGGGCGGTGTCTCGGTAGAAGGGCCCTTTGGTCCCATCCTGCAAGCCAACATCCTGGGCGCCTATAACTTGTATGAGGCCGCGCGCAAGAACGGCGTCAAGCGCATCGTCTTTGCCAGCTCCAATCACGTCACCGGCTTTTACCGCCAGGACCAGACCATCAATGCCGACCATCCGCCGCGGCCCGACGGTTTGTACGGCCTGAGCAAAGCCTTCGGTGAAGATCTCGCGCGCCTGTACTTTGACCGCCACGGCATTGAAACCGCTTGCGTGCGCATCGGCTCTTCATTTGCCGAGCCCAAAGACCGCCGCATGCTGGCCACCTGGTTGAGCTTTGACGACCTGCACCGCTTGATCACCGCCTGCCTGACTACGCCGGTGCTGGGCCACAGTATTGTGTTCGGCATGTCCGACAACGCCGTCACCTGGTGGGACAACAGCCGCGCACGCCATATCGGTTATGTGCCGAAAGACAGCTCGGACATCTTTCGCGAGGCCGTCTACGCCCGAACCCCCGCGCCTGACCTGAAAGACCCGGTCGCCCAGTACCAGGGCGGCGGCTTCGTAGTAGCCGGTCCTTTCGGCGACTGAGTGGTCAGGATAAACATGAGCGAGTCTCACGTCGAGCTGGTTCTGGATGCGCGCAATGGCACAGGGGAAAGCCCTGTCTGGCAGGCCGCCGAACAAGCGCTCTATTGGGTTGATATTCCGGCGCGCAGGCTGTGCCGCTGGAGCGTGGCCGAAGGCGTGCTCACCGAATGGGCCGCTCCCGAAATGCTGGCCTGCGTTGCGTCGATAGGCGGCACGCAGGACTGGGTCGCAGGCACTGAAAGCGGCGTGTTCCGCCTGAGTCCACGGGCGGATGGCCAGCTTGGGTTCAAGCAGCTTGCCGCCGTTACGCATGCCACGCCCGGCATGCGCTTTAACGATGGCCGCTGCGACCGTCAGGGGCGCTTTCTTGCCGGTACCATGTTGATGAATATGGCTGCCGGCGCACGTGTGGGTTGTATTTATAGCTACAAAAAAGATAGCGAACTAAAAAAACTCCTGGACGGTTTCATCACGCCGAACGGTATGGCCTTCAGCCCCGACGGCCGCACGATGTACCTGTCGGACTCGCATCCGTCGGTACAGGTCATCTGGGCCTTTGACTACGACACCGAGACCGGCACGCCATACAACCGGCGCGTCTTTGTCGACATGAACCCGCTACCCGGCCGCCCTGATGGCGCGGCAGTCGACGCCGACGGCTGCTACTGGATCTGCGGCAACGACGCCGGCCTGATTCATCGCTTCACGCCCGCCGGCAAGCTGGACCGTTCGCTGGCCGTGCCGGTCAAAAAACCTGCCATGTGCGCCTTTGGCGGCGCCGGGCTCGACACCCTGTTCGTGACGTCGATACGCCCCGAAGGCATCGACTTATCTGACCAGCCGCTGGCCGGCGGTGTGTTCGCGCTGCGCCCCGGCGTGCGCGGGCTGCCTGAGCCCGCGTGTCTGTATTAAAAGTTCCTGCTACCTGTTTTCCACCACCAACCCTAGAGGATGAGACATGAAGATTAAAAAAACACTGTTTGCAGTTGCCGCTGCACTGGCGCTGATGCCGCTGGCAAGCTTCGCCACCGAGTTCCGTTCGTCGGACATCCACCCCGACGGTTATCCCACCGTCGAGGCTGTCAAGTTCATGGGTGAGCGCCTGAAGGTGTTGACCAACGGCAAGCACACCATCAAGGTGTTCAACAACAGCGCTTTGGGCAACGAGAAGGACACGATCGAGCAGACCAAGATCGGCGCGCTGGCCATGACCCGCGTGAACATTGCGCCGATGAACAACATTTGCGCTGAGACGCAAGTGCCGACCATGCCTTTCCTGTTCCGCTCCACGGAACACATGCGCCATGTGCTGGACGGCGCGATCGGTGAAGAGATCCTCGCCTCCTGCGCACCACAGGGCTTTATCGGCCTGGCGTACTACGACAGCGGCGCTCGCTCGCTCTATACCGCCAAAAAACCAGTCCGCACCTTGGCCGATGCCAAGGGCATGAAGATCCGCGTCCAGCAATCCGACCTGTGGGTTGCACTGCTGGAAGCCATGGGTGCCAATGCCACCCCCATGCCTTACGGCGAGGTCTACACCGCACTGAAGACCGGCCTGGTTGACGGCGCTGAAAACAATTACCCTTCGTATGAGAGCTCGCGTCACTTTGAAGTGGCCAAGTACTACTCGATCACAGAGCACTCGCTGGCCCCTGAAATGCTGCTGTTCTCCAAGCGGACCTGGGACACCCTGAGTGCGGATGACCAGAAGGCGATTCGCCAGGCGGCCAAAGAGTCGGTTCCTTACATGCGCAAACTGTGGGACGAGCGTGAAGCCAAATCCAAGGCCATCGCCAAAGCCGGTGGCGCCGAGTTCATTGAGGTCGACAAGGCTTCATTCCAGAACGCGATGAAACCTGTCTATGACAAATTTATTGTGGATGCAAAGCTGAAGGCGCTGGTCAAGCGTATCCAGGACACCAAGTAAGCAAGGTATGACCCCTCTCGTCATCGGCGATTGATCGCCGGTGACAGGAGATGTCAGCGAGCAAAAATATAACAGGCCGCCGGAAAGACCGGCGCCAACAGTTTCTTTTCTACCAACGCCGGTCCAACAGATCCGGATCAATTTATGTACACAACAATTTGTCGCAAGCTCGCCCGGGCCTGCATGTGGCTGGGTATCTTCGGGCTGGTAGCGGTGATTTGCGCCGTCAGCTGGCAAGTGTTCGGCCGCTACGTGCTGAACAACACGCCGACATGGGCCGAAAGCCTGGCGCTTCTGCTGGTTGTATACGTGACCATGCTGGGTGTTGCCGTCGGCGTCCGCGATGCAGGCCACATCGGCCTCGAGTCCATGCTGGTGCTGGCGCCCGACTGGCTGCGGCTGAAGATGGAGTACCTGATTCACGCGCTGGTCCTGCTCTTCGGCGCTGCCATGGCATGGAACTGCGGTTATCTCGCAATATCCGTGTGGGGCTACCGCCTGCCCACCCTCTGGATTTCCGAGGGCTGGAAGTATGTGCCTGCCACTGTGGCCGGCGTTCTTATCGTGATGTTCTCGATCGAACACATCATTGCCCTGGCCAAAGGCCGCGAAGTTGAACCAGCCTGGGGCTAAGCATCCATCATGACAATTCCATTACTTATTCTCTGCCTTTCGTTCACACTGTTTCTGCTGCTTGGCGTTCCCGTTGCCTTTTCGATTGGCCTCTCGGCCCTGGCCACGCTGGCGTATGAGGGCCTGCCCCTGGCCGTCGGTTTCCAGCAGATGACGTCAGGCATGGGCATCTTCTCTTTCCTTGCGATTCCATTTTTCATCTTTGCCGGCGAGCTGATGCTCTACGGCGGTGTGGCGGACCGTATCGTCAATCTCGCGCGCGGCCTGGTGGGCCATGTGCGCGGCGGCCTGGGCATGTCCAATGTGGTGGCCTGCACCTTGTTCGGCGGTGTGTCCGGTTCGCYTGTGGCTGACGTTTCGKCCATGGGTGCCGTGATGATCCCGATGATGAAAAAAGAGGGTTACCATGCCGACTATGCGGTCAACGTGACGACGCACGCCGCACTGGTGGGCGCACTGATGCCGACCAGCCACAACCTGATCATTTATTCGCTGGCTGCCRGTGGCAAGGTGTCGATCGCAGCGCTGATTCTTGCTGCGCTGGTGCCTGCCGCGATCCTGACC